>JANWVE010000036.1 GCA_025057675.1 Bacteroidia bacterium | reverse complement strand
TCACCTTCTCTAACTCCCCCTCCTGCTCCTTCCTCAAATACTTCAACTCTATCACATACTCATGACAATCCCCAACCTCATTAGAACGCTTCCACAACATAAGGTCCGCATACCCTCCCCCGCTCACTTCCTGCTCACTCCGAATATCAAATATGCTGCTCAACGACAAATATGCAACCATCACTAACTTCACATACTTCTCACTAAACCGCTGATAGTCCCGATTAGAAAGCCCCCTTCAACAACGCTTTACCAAACTCAAAAAAATATAGTAGAAAACTGCATGAATACTGCTCAAAAATATGAGTTGATACATATTCAGGGCAAGATTTTTAGAGGCTTATAATTTGCCACAAGGTAAAACCAAGATAGATATTGTTTTTATCCGTGAGTGAAAACCAGGTAAAACTGAAAAGTTTGTAGCAGAGTAAAAAGACGACTAAGATTTAATCTTATAAGTTTTTTTGGTGTGTCCCTTGCTGAGGTAAGGGTCGGAGCATTTCGCACGTAGCCCTAAGCATGTCGTCCTTGCCTACACAAGCGCAGCGAAGTGTGAGCAAGGAAACGCTCAAAAAATGAGCACTATTCTACCATTACAAAAGCACCCCAATAGTAAGGCTCTTTGTATTGCTTACGCACTTGTTTTTGAGCTACCTTAAAGGCTTTTTGTTTAGACATTCTTTTTCTCTGCCAATTTTCATAAAATTTAGTCATTAAAATCTGGGCAGCCTCATCATGCACCTTCCACAAACTCATAACAATCTTTTGCGCCCCAGCTAATTTGAAGGCTCTTTGCAAACCATATACACCTTCTTTACTCAATTGTCCTAAACCTGTCTCACAGGCACTTAATACAACTAACTCTGTACTGTCTAATTCCATGTTCATTACTTCAAGCGCAGTAAGTTTACCATCCTCTTTTTCCAACTGACGAAATTCCATTTCCATATAGTCAGTAACTCCCGCAAATAAAAGCCCTGAATTAAGCATTGCTTGAATACTAGACTCATACACTCCTCTGTTAAAATATCCATGTGTGGCTATGTGCAAAATACGCGGATTTTTGATAGACTTAACATACTCCTCTGTAGCATCTATACCGGTTACTACAGTGGCATTTGGTAAAAGTGCTGCAATTTTTCTAACCTCCTTCTCTGCACCCTCTAATTGAGATAAGTTCTCAACAATTCTTTGCTGCGGCGCCTTCTGGTTATCTTTATTGTTAGAGTTAATACTAAACTTGGGATTACCGATTAAAAAGTTATTTTTTCCATGAACTCTGTAAGTGTTTAGAATATCTTTGGTATTAGTTACGTTCATTACCTCAACTTCATCAAGGACATATTTTTTGGTTTGAGGGTTACATAAGGTAGAAATGTTAATCTGATGATAAATTCCATCAGGACAGAAAAAAATAGTTTGTATATCTTTAAGTGCTTCCGCAATAGGTTTCCAAAAAATAGTATAGCTCTGACTATCCTGCAGTTTTGAACTGATACATCGGCGATAATTAACAAAATATTCGCTTTCCATTTTATTTCCATTAGGTAGAACAACTATTTGAGGATACTCACTGTGTTTTTTAAGAATGAGTGCCATATATACGATACTATCCTTATCTTTGGGTGTTTTTTTGGCATTTATCTGGACGATTTCAACAGATGCTTGATTCTTTTTGAGCGATTTTTGTATATCTTTCCAAGTTACTTTTTTAGGTATAAAAGTATTAGCAAAATCTTCACTTCTCAATGCAAGTTGTTTTTCTAGTTCACGTATTCGTTCTGATAAGCTATCTATCTCTGCTGTGTTTTGTTTTTTGTCGTTTAGAGATAGCTTGGCATACTTATCCTTAGCTAATTTCCATTCTATGTACATTTTTTTGAGTTCTTCGTCATGGCTATTAAAAATACGATTCTTTATTTTTTCAGTACCTTGTAAGATTAAGCCTTTTGTAGAAAGAACTAGGTCGTAACTAACTGTTGCAATGTCAGGCTTTTGAGTATAATAGATCAGCACAAAGTTTTGAAAGTCATTAAAATACTTTTCTACATTTGCTTGAATGTATTGTTGCTTTTCCTCTTCGGACAAATTTCTAAAGTTGTTTTCAATCTCATTCATTTTAGTTTGAATAATTTCTTTGTACTTACTTTCTGCTTCACTGTATCTACCTTGACGTTTGTAGAATAATGCAGCACTATGGCAAAAAATACTATAATCTGGACTATCTTTGGATATATCTTTTATATTTTCTGATACTTCTTTGAGCAGTTTTTCTGCTTGCGAGTAGTTTCCCATTTCTGTGTATAAAGTGGCTAGAGCATTACAGTAATGAACGTATGGGCGACTCTGCTTATTCTCAGAATTAATCTGTACCAATTCTTTGAGTAATTCCTCTGCTTCTTCGTATTTACCTTGAAATTGGTACAAATTAGCAAGTTTGCTACACAATGCAGAATATGTTTCAAGGTGTTGATTACGAAGAGTGTAGTATGCATCTTTGAGCTGGTGCAAAATAGACTCTGCTTGCGCATATTTTGCTTGATCTTGGTACAAAGCACAAAGATTTATAGCACAACGTGCATAATCACCATGTGTCTTAGGTAGCAACGCACCCCTAATTTGCAGTGCCTCACAAAGTAATAGTTCTGCTTCTTTATATCTGCCTTGAAAGTGATACAAACCACCCAAATTATTACAAACTGCTGCGTATTTCAGATTTTTCTTTGTGTATATTTTGCTGAAAATATCTTTTACTTTCCTGTATAAATTTTCTGACTCGGGATATCTTCCAGTTATTTGATATAAATGCGCTAAATTATTTGCAAAAAAAGCAAAGTCTTCGCTTGTTTCTCCACTTATGTTTTTCGCAATTTCTAATGCTTCTTTGTATGCTTGTTCTGCATCTTTATATTTATCTTGCTTTTGGTAAATCATTCCTAAATTATTTTGATCTGTAGCATAGCTGATAGAATTTTTTCCAGAAATTTGAAGGGTGATGTTCATACACTCTTTGAGTAGTGGCTCTGCTTCGAAATATTTTGAACGAGTGTAATAAATCAAGGATAGATTGCTACATGCTCTTGAATATCGTTGCATATCTCTTTTTCTTGTCCATGCGCTGTCTTTTTTAGCTAATGCTTCGGCTTTAGCTTGCATATCTGCTTCATAGTAATTATCAAACTGAATATTGAGAATGTCGCTGTATTGAGTATCTCTTTCTGCGACTTGTTGTTCGTATAAGTCTAATGCTTTATTACCCCATTCTATTGCTTGCTTATACAATTCTAGGTCGTGGTACTTGATGCAGCTATCGTAAGCACTTTTCCAGGTCTGACCAAAAGAATGTATGATACTAAAATATAAAACAAGGTAAAGAAGAGTTTTCATGTTTCGAATTTAGAAAAACGAAGCTAAACTAATAAATTTTGTCAATAATTTCTTTTAATTGCAGTTTTACAAATTGATTTTTCTTTTTGGGCGTGTCCCTCGCTGCGCTCGGGTCGGGCTACTCCGCACTACGCGTTCGCTTCGGTGCTTCGCTGCGCTGCGCACTGCCTAACGGCATGCTCCGTATCCCTCACGCAAGCTGCGTTTGGATGTTTTACCTAGTTTTTTATACTATTCTGGCTTTACCTTTTCTGATGTTCATTATCAAACACTTACAAGATTAAAATTTTTTACCTTGTTTGAAACACTGTTATTTTACTTTGTTTTTTTATTCATTTTCAATTACTTACAAGGTTAAACCTTGAACACATTAACTTTTGATGACTCTTTAATCCTGAGTATTCAAGTTTTATCTTATTTTCAATTGATTTTCAATAAGTTAGAACTTTAAAATTAAGTTTTATTTTGTTTAGTGTTCATTACCAAGTACTTACAAGGTTAAGCTCTGAATAAGTGGACTTAGTTTGATAGCTGCGTGCGTGAGGCATGCGGAGGGTGGGCGTTAGCCCAGTGCGAAGCGAAGCGCAGCACCGAAGAGATAGCGTAGCCCGTAGCACGCCGACCTTGTGGGCATACGCACAGCGTAACGCCCACAAGGACACGCCCAAAAAATATTCACACACAATAACTATTATCTTTCAATAAGCTTCATACAAAATTGTATATTGCGCACCGAAACATACATGCTTCGTAGTATTCAGATTTATCAAATTATTAGATTTAGTAGTACACTACTTATTTTTTGGACGTTTAGCCGAGTTTTTTCTACTACCCAAGTGGGAGTTATTGAAAAAAATTTGCTTATCGCAAATGTATCTACTTTTTTTTGGCTACAAGCTATACAAACGCACTTTCTCAAAAAGCAAACTTATACCTATAATGAATATGCAAGTTTTATTTTGTTAGTTTCTGCGTGCGTTAGCACGCCATTATTGATATACAGTTCTTGGCACAAAGTTTATTTATTTTCAGGTTTATATGTACTTTTTTATCCCTTTGGAACGTTGATAGAAATGTATTTAATTGCCCAAAAACAAAATAAATCTTTGATATATTACAGTAGCATATTTTATGGAATGTGGTTAATTCTTATGATTGTAGCTACTCTCCTCTACCGTTCTTTATGCGTTACTTATGGTGTGTGGATAGCAATTTTATTTTTTAGAAGTCTATTTTGTATAATATATATACCTCTTCGTTTGAGATCTATTAACCTTGATTTTTTGAGCAATTTATCTTGGTTAATGCTTACTTTTGCCATAGGCGGAGGTGCAGAATACATAGACGGCTTTTTAATTGACTTTTTATTTGATAAAGGAACATTAGCACAATTTAGATATGGAGCAAGAGAGTTACCTGTGTTCGTTGTATTAGCCAATGGGGTTTCATTATGGGCAACACAACAGGTAGCGCATTCTACGAATACAACTCTAGAACAAGTTTTACTCACAATTAAGCAAAAAAGTACTAAATATTTACTTTTAAATACATTGCTTAGTGTAATGCTTATTTGCATTTCCAGACCTTTGTATATGTATGTATATGGCAAAGACTATCTACCGAGTAGTGTTGTATTTGACATTACGTTAGTGATAGTAGTCAGTCGTTTTACTTTTCCTAATAGTATACTTTTAGGTTTGAATTTGGATAAAGTACAGTTTATTATTACCTGTATAGAGCTAATTTTGAACTTTATTTTATCCGTTATACTCGTGCAGTTTTGGGGTATGTATGGAGTAGCCATAGCTACGGTAGTTGCTTATTTAATAGAAAAAGTTTTGTTAGCTGCTTATATGCACCAAAGAACAGGTGTGGCATTTTACAAATATATTTCTCTTTCTACGGTTTTGTTGAGTTATGTTGTAGTAGTTGGGACTTTGATAGTCAAATATACTTTATTCTAAAAGATAGTTTTATTTCTGGGCGTGTCCCTCGCTGCGCTCGGGTCGGGCTACTCCGCACTACGCTAATGCTCGGTGCTACGCTAATGCTTCGCACTGTCTTACGCCATGCTTCGTATCCCTCACGCAAGCGGCTTTTAGCACTTTGCCTGGTTAAAAAATTAAAATTTAATCTTTGTGAGCTATTCCTTTTGCGTCAAGAAAAAATAAGAATCATATAAATTATCCAAATTGTAGATGTATGAGTGGTAGAATTTAATTAGAATTACTTCTTGTTTAGGATATATTCTTGTATAATAGCATCGCTTATACCTACCATGCTAAAACCTCCATCGTGATAGATATTTTGCATAGTAACTTTGCGTGTATAATCACTGAATAGCACTATACAAAAATCTGCACAGTCATCTGCCGTGGCATTACCCAACGGAGACATTTTCTCTGCATAATTAAACATTTCTTCAAATCCTGCTATGCCTGATCCTGCGGTAGTTTTAGTGGGTGATTGAGATACCGTATTAACTCTTACGCCTAAACTTGTACCTAGTCTGTAGCCGTAGCTTCGAGTGATGGACTCTAACAAGGCTTTGGCGTCAGCCATATCTGAATATTTTGAGAATACACGTTGAGCCGCAATATAAGTAAGTGCCACTATGCTTGCGTTGCGGTTGAGTATGTCAGCTTTCTCTGCCACATGGAGCATTTTATGAAGTGATATTGCGGATACATCTAGTGTTTTGTTATAGAATTCATAATCTAAATCATTATATGGTTTATTTTTACGAATATTAGGTGACATACCAATAGAATGAAGCATAAAATCAATTTTGCCAAATTTTTCTTTGGCTGTTTCCATAAGCTTTCTAAGGTCGTCTAAGTTAGTTGCGTCGGCTGGAACGACCTCTGTATTACATTGCTGAGCTAATTTTTTGATATTCCCCAGTCGCATTGCAACAGGGGCGTTAGTAAGCAAGAAGGTTGCCCCTTCGGAGTATGCTTTTTCTGCTACTTTCCATGCTATGGAACTCTCATCTAATGCACCAAATATAATCCCTTTTTTATCTTTTAATAATCCGTGTGTCATATTGTGCGTGCAAATATAGATAAAATACCATTCTTTGCAAGTGCAATAGAGTACAGTTTTTTTGCTTTTGGGCGTGTGCTTGCTTGCATGAGCGCAGCGAAACACAAGTAAGAACACTTCCAAAAAATATCTAAACATGAAAGTTTATCAGACTTGATAAATTAATTTTACACAGTATTACCCCGTAAAAAAGTTTGTATATCCATGTTTTTTTTGCCCTCTTTTTGAAGTTCTATAACTTTAACATAACCATCCCTGGCATATATGTGAAGGTAGTTTTTATTATCTGTTTCTATGTGTGCTATGGGTTTATGGTGGATTTGAATAATAGGCTCCACACGGTGTATTTTATAGTATGCTCCATTGATGATAGTCCATGCGGAGGGGTGTGGATTTAATCCACGAACAAGATTATAGATTTCAAGAACGGTTTTATGCCATTGGATTTGGGTATTTTCTTTGGTTAATTTAGGGGCAGGTTTGAGATTTTCACTATTTTTTTGCGGAGTAGGTACAAGTTTGTGATTTATCAGTCCATCTAGCGTTTGAAGGACTAACTTGCTGCCCTTCTGACACATGATGTTATATAGTTCGCCCGCGGTCATATCAAACGGAATACTGATTTTTTCTTGAAGTAGGATATTACCTGTATCAACTTGATTATCAATTATAAAAGTAGTAATCCCCGTTTCAGACTCTCCGTTGATAATAGCCCATTGGATAGGAGCAGCACCCCTGTACTGGGGCAAATAAGAAGTATGTAAATTGAACGTGCAGATACGAGCCATCTTCCATACTATTTCGGGTAAAATCCGAAAAGCGACTACAACTTGAATATCCGGTTCCCAAGCTTGCAGATTTTCAATAAAAGTTTCATCTTTCAGACTTTCGGGCTGTAAGAGAGGGAGTTTATGATTTAAAGCATACGTTTTGACCGCTGAGTATTGCATTTTTTGACCCCTTCCTGCGGGTTTATCGGGAGTGGTTACTACACCTTTGACGTGATAGCCTGCACCTCGGATGGCGTCTAAACAAACGACCGCAATTTCGGGTGTTCCCATAAAAACGAGATTTAATGAATTGTTTTGCATATCAATTAGCAAAGGTATGTATTGATGAAATATGTTAAAAAAATGTTGTTCATTTACTTTTTACAGGGAAGGTATTTAAGAAATGGATTTTTTATATAATTTTTTGGGCGTGTCCTTGTGGGCGTTACGCTGTGCGTATGCCCACAAGGTCGGCGTGCTGCGGGCTACGCTGGCGCTTCGGTGCTTCGCTGCGCTACGCACTGCTGACGCACCCTCCGCATGCCTCACGCAGCAGCGTTTTGATACTTTACCTTGTTTGTATACATACGTTTGCTTTATCTTATTCAATCTTGATTATCAAGTACTTATAAGGTTAAAAATTTTCACCTCGTTTAAGCTGCGTTTGCTTTACCTTGTTTTGCATTGATTTTCAAGCATATACAAGGTTAAACCTTGAATACGTGGAATTACTATATCTCCTTAATCCTGAGTATTCAAGTTTTACCTTATTTCCCATTGATTTTCAGTTATTTACAAGGTTAAAATACACTTTTACTTTGTTTGATATTGATTTTCAAGTACTTACAAAGATAAAGTTTCAATAAGTGGGGTTAGTATACTTGCTGCGTGCGTGAGGCATGCGGAGGGCGTGCGTTAGCACGGTGCGAAGCCCCTCGCCCACGCTTTTACTCTTGTCCAGAGGGTGGCGGGTGGGGCGCAGCACCGTCAGCCCGTAGCACGCCGACCCGAGCGTAGCGAGGGACACGCCCAATAAATAAAATAACTATCTAAATAATGTTACATTAAAAGCTTTTTTAATCACTCCACCTGCACAATTCTCTGCTTCTATTACGCCATAATATACTCCCTCAGGCATGTTCTCTTCAGTATTATTTTTTTTACCATTCCAAAATTTACCTATTTCATTAGTTTCAAACACCTTGCCTCCCCAACGATTGTATATTTCTAAATGATAACTTTTCCAACCTGTAACATCATACTCGAATACGTCATTTTTGCCATCAGCATTAGGTGTAAATACATTAGGCATAGCAAAAGAACAATCTACAAAAGTAACATAGACCTGATCAGTATCTGTACAACGCCCATTCAAACTGCTCACCGTAACTTGATATAACCCTGTTTGACTAACCTCAATACTTTGCGTAGTTTGTCCGTTAGGCATCCACACGTATTGCATACCTTGGGATTTTGCGGTCAAAATAACATTGCTGCCTATACATACACACGTATCCCCTCCTAAACCCGCCTTAGGCACACTGCGAAATATACGAATAGAGTCTTTTACAGCACAGCCTTGGTTAGTAGCTTCTATAACATACAAACCTTCATCTCTGACAGTTAAGGTATCAAAATTGTGTGAAATCGGCAACCCGTTTTTATACCATTGATAGGTATAAATAGGGCTTCCCTGCGCATCAAGAAATACTGAACCTTGCTTACATATAGTGTCCCTTTCTACTAAATTGATTGTAGGTAAGGGAACGATGTTTACTTGAACTGTATCTGTTAAAGTACATCCAAAGCTATTCGTAATCTGTACAATGTATTGTCCCCCCACAGTGGGTGAGTAAACTTGATTATTGCTTACTAATACACTCCCTGCATACCAAGAATATGTGCTACCTGCATTTTTAGCATCCAAGATAATAGGTGTACTTTGGCAGACATTCAATGTACGAGGCAAACTATCCTTAGGCATTGCATAAAATTGGACCATTACAGTATCTGCATCCGTACATACGCCATTACTGGCTTGGAATATGTACATACCTGGGTTATTAACTGTAATTGAACTTGTTGTCCCAATAGGAACACCATTGTAATACCAAGTGTAATTAGTCGCTCCGCTTACTGTGGGATTAAAAGTAACTGCGCTGCTATCACACAAATTAACATCTGTCAAAGGAATGATGTCAGGTGCAGGTAAAATAGTTACATTAACCGTGTCAAACAATTTACAACCAAATGAATTAGTTATCTCTACTACATATTGCCCTGAAACAGTAGGCGAATAAATTTGATTTGTACTAACTGGCGTTCCACCTATACTCCACAAGTAAGTAGAACCTATATTTTTTGCATCCAAAATGATGTCTGTGCCTGTACATGCCGTTATATTAGGAGGGAGGCTATCTACGGGACTGGGCTTATAGGTTACCCATACGGTATCTTGCGCTGTACATCCTACACTATTTGTAGCTTGAAAAATGTACATTCCTGATAGATTTGCCGTGTATGTATTTGTAGTACTGACTACACTGCTTCCGTATAACCATTGTACACTTACTGCACCTGTTGCATTGCCCACTAAAACAATACTTTGAGTACTACAAGTGCTGGTATCTGGGGGAGCAGTTGCAGTAGGAGGAGCGTGAAAGTTTAAGACAATAGAGTCTTTGCGTACGCAGCCAAAAGGAGTAGTTATAGTAACATAATATACACCACTACTTGTAACAGTAATTGTTTGGGTATTTCCCACGGGGTTACCAAGATATGTCCAAGCATAGGTACTACCTGGATTACCTGCATCAAGTACTGCGACTCCATCACAGTCATTAACTAAATGAGTGGGTACAGAGGGCAGAGGATGTACAGTTATGGGTAAATATGCTGTGTCTCTTACATTACATGAACTAGGGTTTTCTACAATCAGCATGACCATATATGTACCCGCAGTAGTGTAAGTATAAGTAGGGTTTGGAGTAGTACTGTTTCCGCCATCTCCAAAGTGCCAATAATAGTTTATTCCATTGATAGAAGTGTTCGTAAAGTTCACGGTTAAAGGTGCGCATCCTGTGCTTGGAGCAGCACTCATATTAGCGATAATTACGGGGCTGGATACTTGAAAGTCTAACTTGAATATAGCATTATTGCAGTTAGAAGAGTTATTTGTAGTTGACCACACACCTGGTGTAGCAGGAAATACACTGTTACCCCAGCATCCCGCACACACAGATTGGTATACAATCCCACTTTTGTCAAAACGACTTGTACCCCCATCTACGTGTTCACCTGAGCTTGGAGTTACTAAGTTATTATTGCCACCAAAAAAACCTGCATATAATAAACTGACAGCATCCTTAGCATACACAATCAAGTAAAAGTCTTGTCCATCTGTTGTAGCTTGAATAGCATTAGACGTTGTTGTCATACCCAGTGTATTACCTACGGTAGCATTAGCACCCCCCCCCCAACCAGATACGTATAATTGTTCGCACTTATCTACTAAAAAAGCAGAGAGAGAGATGTTGATCACGCCTGGAGTACCAAAACGCGTACTGTACATGATAGCGCTTAGGTTTGGGTTTAGCTTAGTAATAAAATGTCCGCCATTAGGTTCAGAATACACTGTACCGATTACTGGGTAGGTAGAACTTAACGTTTGTCCTGCCACATAAATATTTCCTGCGCCATCGCTTTGCACAAAATATGTTTGATCGTAATTGTTTCTACCTAAATAAGTCAATCTTGTGAGTAAGGTATCTTGAAATTGTGCGATAAAACCATCTGTATTACCTTGCCAGGTAGTATGCAAAGCAGTACTGTGAGTAGGAAGGTTATTACTACGTGTACCTCCGCATACGGTAACTACACTATCTTTACCGAAGCATATTCCATACAATCCATCATCTGCTGAACCACCAATGTAGGTTGCCCATAATAAATTTTGACAATTTGTGTTCATTTTGAAAACATATCCATCCCGAGAACCCCCATTGAAGGTACTGAATTGTGCTTTTACTTTGGGTATGTTCAGCGAACCTGTGGAGGTTGCTACATAGATATTCCCATATACGTCTAATATAATTTCACCTCTCACATCATCACCGTAATTTTTGTACAAAGAGGAGGAGGTTGGACTTGCTGCACTGGATATACTTCCATCTGCACCTGAGCCTCCGAGATATGTTGAGCCTAATAATACTGTTCCTGAACTATTGAATTTGAATACAATGATGTCTCTATCTCCTCCATTAAAAGTATTATCGTAAGCACTGGTAGTAGTAGGAAAGTTAGTAGAGTTTGTAGTGCCGAATACATACAAATTATAGGCGTCATCGGTAATCATGCTGTGGGGCTGTTCTCGTAAAGTACCCCCGATATAAGTGGAATAGAGTAAATTTGTGCCATTAGCATTAAATTTGGAAATAGCAATATCCATACGGTCATAAAAATCAGTGGAACTAGTTCCCGCCCAGGTAGTTTGAAAAGCACCTAAGGTTATAGGGTATCCTGGTTCAAAGGCAACACCTCCTGCGTATGCATTACCCGCGTTATCGTAAGTAGCCGTGAAACCCCAATTATTAGCAAAAGAACCTGTATAAGATGCAAATACCATTACGGGGTCTATAATAAGAGGAGTATCAGATGAATATCCTTCGGGAAATTCATAAGAAACTATGTTTTTATTAAGCACGAAGCGACAAGGTATATTTTGTTTGATGTTGTTTTTTATTTGATATGCGTATGGCTTTTGTTCAATTAACTCACCTATGGAGGTTATCATGTACAGATGTCCATTTTTGAGGTAGAGCCTATCTAATCCTTTGTAAGCTAACTGAATAAAATTTGGATTACCCCCAGGCTGAACAATCCAATCATATTTTAGGTGAAGGTTTTCGCTATACACAACTAAGTCTATTTTTGGATACACATTGCTATAAGAGACTTTTTCATACAAGGGTATATTAGTTTTCCATCTATCAGGGTTGTTTCCTAAGTAGTAATTATGGTAGTGGGGTGCAGGTTGATGTCCTTTTAAGGCAGCTGTATTTGTATTTAGAAACTCTATTTCAAAAGCATGATGACGTAGTAGCACGGTATCAGGGTTAGGATTAGGGTGCATTTTGCGTGTATCCTCGGGGTGTATTAAGCAAAAACGCCAGGATTTATCATGTAAAAACACTGTACCCCCTTGTAAATTTGCTTTGTATGAAAAATGTTCTTCCCACTGACCTTGATTAGGAATGAAAAATATTTTCTCGTCAGGGTTGTGAGCAGGTAAGTTACTCAATAATAAGAGCAAGGAATAGACGAATAAAAGATACTTTTTCACAGCTTAAATATACAAACATAGCTTGACTTACACAAATATCAAGGTATATTTGTATGGAGTAGAGAGGTAACAGATTAAATATCTTTTAGTGATAAAAGATGGTATTAGGAGAAAATCTTTGTAGAGTGAGATAATTTTTATTTTGGGCGTGTCCCTTCGCTGCGCTTCGGGTCGGCGTGCTACGGGCTACGCTATCGCTTCGGTGCTTCGCTGCGCTGCGCACTGCTCACGCACCCTTCGCATGCCTCACGCAGAACATTCTGCAAGTATGTTAAATCATCTATACTCTGTTTAACCTTGTAAGTAACTCAAAATAAAGCAAAAACAAGATAAAACAAAACTATGCATAAAATGAGATAAAAACCTCAAAATACAGGGTTAAATGCGTGAGGGGCATGGAGCAAGGGCGTTAGCCCTGTGCGAAACGAAGTGTAGCACCGAAGCGAAGCGCAGTGCGCAATGCCCCGACCCGAGCGCCAGCGAGGGACACGCCCAAAAAAGTAAAATTATGCTTTATACTTAATACAAAATACTTAATACAAATCTTGAATTTGAATATGTAGAAAATGAATGAAGTATTTTTACTTTATTAGAATTAAGTTATAGGACATATCTTTAAAATAGCATCACAAACATGCAAGAAAACGAAACTATAGAAGAAGATAAAGACGGTTATGAACACTATCGGATTAAAGTAGATCCAGGACAAACATCTATGCGTATAGATGTATTTTTGGCACATAGATTAGGAAACAAAACCTCTCGTACTAAAATTAAATACGCCGCAGAAGCAGACTGTATTCGTGTGAATGAAAAGCCTGTTAAAGTAAGCTATAAGATAAAACCTAATGACATAATTAGCATAGTTCTACCTACACCACCTCCCCCTGAATGCGAACCTGAATATCTACCCTTAGACATTATTTATGAAGATCAGCATTTAATTGTAATCAATAAACCCGCAGGTATAGTTGTACACCCAGGCGTGGGTCATTATCATGGTACCTTAGTACAAGGTTTGATGTGGTATTTTAATCAATTACCTGCAACTGAAGGGAACGAGCATAGACCAGGCTTAGTACATAGAATAGATAAAAATACAAGCGGCTTATTAGTAGTAGCAAAAAGTGAATTAGCTATGGTAAAATTAGCAAAACAATTTTATGAGCATAGCATAGAACGAAAATACATTGCTCTAGTCTGGGGCGATGTAAAACAAGATAAAGGTACCATAGTAGGAAATATTGTCAGAGCCTCACAAGACAGAAAAGTATACACAGTAAGTAAAGACCCACAGCAAGGAAAACATGCAGTTACGCATTATGAGGTTTTAGAAAGATTCGGAGAGACTACCTTGCTTTCTCTACAATTAGAAACAGGTAGAACTCATCAGATACGCGTACATATGAAGCATATTGGTCATACCCTCTTTTGTGATGAAAACTATGGTGGACATAAAATACTATATGGTCAGGTTACTCAGAGATACAAGCAATTTATTGAGAACTGCTTTAAAATATGCCCAAGACAAGCACTCCATGCCCACACATTAGGTTTTATGCATCCTCAAACTCACGATAAACTTTACTTTGAACAACCCCTACCTCAAGACATGCAAAATCTTATTCAAAAATGGAGAGATTACAAAACACATACTTTACATTAAAATAATACTTTGGCATATATGTTGAAAAATAAAATATGTAAGTTATCAATCTCTTTGATTTTTACATTAAATTATTTGTAAATGACATAAAATATTTTTACCTTTGGCATTGAAATTTGTATCTTTGCAAGTAAGTATGAAAAAAGTGGTATTGGGTTTATTTATTGCATTTTTGTTGTTTAATCTAAAATATATTTTGGCACAAGGGGGAATTATAGGCTTAACTCCCCCAAGACTGGAAGCAAATAAATTCCCAACAGGGCTGGAGATAGGACAAAAAGCACCTCCAATTACTGCATTAGATAATCATGCAGACCCCATATTTTTACTAAACTTACTCAAAAAAGGTCCGGCTGTTATTTTATTTTACGGTGGTCGGTGGGATCCCGTAGCCCGCAAGCAAATCCGAGATATTCAAGACTCTATTAAGTACATCACTGAAAAAGGTGCTTTCTTGTTAGCTGTTACAGCAGATAGCTACGAAGAAATAGACCGTATGGTGGCAGAAACAGGCGCTACCTTCCCTATCATTCATGATAGAAGCCACTTAATCATGGACGCATACAAAGTTTCTTATCGGGTTAGCGAAGATATGGTTGCAAAATTCAAAAAAATGAACATTACGTTAAAGAAAAACCCCGATGAAGAATTTTATACATTACCTGTTTCTTGTACGTATGTAATTGGCAGGGATAGAAGAGTAGCGGCTATATGGCTTAATAAAAATTATGAACTCACAGCTGGAGTTCGTTACATCATCAATAAACTGAAAGAACTAGGTATGAAAAAAGAATAACCTGTTTCATATTCTACACATATACGTACGTATAGACTAAAACCTGTATGATGAAGACAAATATGATAAAGCAACATAATATAATAATTATATTCATGGCTTGCATTTCCTTATTACAAGCGCAAACAGCAGGCCGCTCGAAATATGGTAAAATAACCAATCTCGGAAAAAATGTTAACTCTTCCTATGAAGACTACCAACCCACAATTACTGCGGATGAAAAAATGATACTATTTGCTTCCTATCGACCAGGTGGGTTGGGCGCAGAAGACTTTTGGATCACAGAAAAAATAGACAGTGTCAGATGGGGGGTTGCTTATAATGTGGGAGCACCTGTAAATACACCAGGCACGGAAGGAAGCGGATGCATCTCCGCAGATGGACAAAAAATTTATTATGTCAAAAATCTTGACGATGGAAATAATTGCGATATCTTTGTTTCTAGCTTAAAAGGAAAGCAGTGGTCTCCCCCTGAAAGACTACCACCTACTGTAAATAGCCCCTACTGGGACTCACAGCCCAGCATATCTGCCGACGGAACAATGCTATTTTTCGCAAGCAATAGACCTGGTGGAAAAGGACTAACTGATATATGGTGGTCAAAAAAAGGACCTGATGGTAAATGGCAACAAGCTAGACCTATCACTAAAATCAATACGCCTGAATCTGAAGCTACTCCCTACATTCACGCAGATAACAAAACTCTATTTTTTAGTACGAATGGAAGACCAGGCTTAGGCGGATATGATGTATTTAGAAGCATTTACGATGCAGAAAAAGACGAATGGTCTACTCCCGTAAATATGGGCGACCCTATATGCTCCGAGTTAGATGATAAATACTTTATCCTATCTCCTGATGGGAATAGAGGCTATTTTGCGTCAAATAGAGATGGCGGTTTTGGCGAGCATGACCTATACATGATTAACATGTTTGCAGGCAGCAAGCAGGTTGTGGTAACTTTAACAGGCTTTGTTAAAGACGCCAAAACCCTTAAACCCATAGGTGCCAAAGTTACTCTTATGAACCTTACCAAAGGAGAGAAAATCAATGAATTTGATGCTAACTCCGATAACGGTAAATACCTCGTGGTTATGCAAGGAGGGAACAACTACGGATTGTTTGTAGAAGCAGATGGTTACGCCCCATTTTCTGAAAGCTATTACATTGACCAATATGCGGGTTCAGGAACATATCCCAGAGATATATTACTTAAACCTCTAGTCGGTGAAACAACTACTCTCAATAACATATTCTTTGAAACCGGGAAAGCGGTTTTACTGCCTGCTTCAAAAATTGAATTAGATAAAATGGTAGAAATTATGAAGAAAAATCCAAGTCTCAAAGCTGAAATAATTGGACACACCGATAACCAGGGTACTCCCGAAGGTAATCAAAGGCTATCTGAGGAGCGGGCAAAGGCAGTAGCTAAATACCTCACAGATAATGGAATAGGTGCAGATAGGTTGAAAACAAAAGGTTATGGGGATACCAAACCTGTTGCTGATAATGCTAACGAAGAAGGTAGAAGAAAAAATCGCCGAGTAGAAATGGCATTTACAAAGTAAAAGAGAAAAAAGCTAACGCTTTTATGCATTTTGCCTTTTTTGTTCTAGCTTTTATTGTAGGGTATATCTTGGGCGTGTCCTTGTGGGCGTTTCGCTACGCTCATGCCCACAAGGTCGGCGTGCTGCGGGCTGCGCTTCGCTTCGGTGCTGCGCTACACTCCGCACTGCTGACGCACCCTCCGCATGCCTCACGCAAGTAGTCTTTGGATGTTCTGCCCTGTTTGTAGACATGCCTTATTTTCAACTGATTTTGAATAAGTTACAAGATTAAAAATTGACTCTTACCTTGTTTAACATTTATTTTCAGATACTTACAAGATTAAGGTTTGAATAAGTAGACTTAGTTTAATAGCTGCTTGCGTGAGGCATGCGGAGGGCAAGCCGTCAGGCTTGGTGCGAAGCCCCTCGCCCACCCTTTTACCCTTGCCTAGAGGGTGGGCGGGTGGGGCGCAGCACCGTTAGCCCGCAGCACGCCGACCTTGCCCACACGAGCGTAGCGAGACGTGGGCAAGGACACGCCCAAAAAAACAAGCAAATAATTCATAAACACCGCTAAAAAGTACTATTAGTGTATTAGTATTTATTTTTAACTTTATTTTGCAATCTAGATATTAAACCATGAAAGAATATCTCGAAACTATTTTTATGGAAATGCCTGCTCATACAATTGAGCAGCTTAACCTTGATTATGACTACATCAGCGATGAAATTGAAGAGAAATTTTCTACAATAAACGGTTTAGAAGACTGTTTTGCCTTGCAAAAACTTATCATCTCTCACCATGAAATCAGTGATATTCAAGGATTAGAGGAAAATATACACTTACAATACCTAGACCTAAGCCATAACTTTATCCGATATATAGAAAATATAAACCACCTCGAAAATCTAAAGTACCTCAATCTCTCCTTTAATGATATACGTAAAATAGAAAACATTCACACCCTTCGCAACCTGACCTATTTAGACATTGGGCACAATAAAATCAAAATAATTGAAAACATGAGTAATCTAACACAATTAAAAACACTTATCCTCTCAGGCAACAAAGTAATTTCTACTTTACAAGGGTTAGAGAATCTGGTTAATTTAGAAAATCTCTACCTCAAACAGTGTAAAATTACTGATTGGTCAGGGTTGAAGTATCTTACGCAACTACAAGAATTATACGTTACCCCTACACAAATCGCTGACATGTATGAAGCACTCAAAACTCTACCCCAACT
This sequence comes from Bacteroidia bacterium, assembly GCA_025057675.1. GTDB lineage: Bacteria > Bacteroidota > Bacteroidia > JANWVE01 > JANWVE01 > JANWVE01. The sequence goes on along the minus strand of JANWVE010000036.1, from coordinate 1,382 downwards.
AAGGTACTTACATATTTCTAACCGGGATTTGCAAAAAATAGACAGAATTCCTCACATTCCTGGGTTAAAAAAATTAACCATTACAAATTGTGCTTTTGTGCAATTTATTACAGGTTTAGAGGAGAATCCGCAACTGATAGAGTTAGAAGTATCTAATAATACGTTGTTAGAACTTAGTGGAATTAAACATCTTTCTGTACTACAATATCTTGATGCCCGAAATAACAACTTGAGAGTAATATCACCTGACTCTTTACCTCAAAAGATAAAAAAGCTTCGTTTATCAGGTAATCCTCTCACACCTGACACGGTTCAAACTTTACAATCATGGGCAAAGGAACGTCAGATCGCATTAGAAATATGAAACATACTGAAGCAGACTCTGAATATACAGATTTAGAAAAATTAGACACAAAAGCTCTTTTGAGGGGGATTTTAGAAGAAAATAGCAAGGTTATTTCAGCTATTGATAAAGCTTTACCTTGTATAGAAAAGGTTATAGAAAAGTGTTATATTCGTTTAACAAACGGGGGGCGTTTATTTTACATAGGTGCAGGTACTAGTGGGCGCTTAGGTATTGTAGATGCTTCCGAGTGCTTACCTACATTTGGTTTGGATAATGTAATTTTGGGCATAATAGCAGGCGGAGATATTGCTATTCGCAAGGCGGTAGAATTTGCGGAGGATGATACAGGGCAAGCATGGATAGATTTACAGAAGTATCACATACAAGAGCAAGACACGGTAGTAGGAATATCTGCGTCGGGTAAAACGCCGTATGTGTTAGGAGGTTTGAAGAGAGCTAAATCAGAAGGTATTTATACGGTGGGTTTAGTTTGTAACATCAATACACCCATTCACTTAATTGCTGATGATACAATTGAAGTACTGACAGGTGCGGAGTTCATATCAGGTTCTACTCGTATGAAAGCAGGTACGGCACAAAAAATTGTCCTTAACATGATAAGTACAAGTTTAATGATAAAATTAGGCAGAGTAAAAGGCAACAAAATGATTGATATGCAGCTCACTAATCAAAAGTTGATAGATAGAGGTGTACGTATGGTAATGGAGTTCTTAAAAATTCCTCATGAGGAAGCGAAAAAGCTGCTATTAGAGCATGGTAGTGTCAGGAAGGTGTTAGAATTATATAAACCGTAGGTAGGGGGTATGAGTTAGTATGCTTATTTTTGATAGAGATAAAAGTAGTTTTAGTTTTGGGCGTGCCCTTGTGGGCGTTTCGCTGCGCTCATGCCCACAAGGTCGGCGTGCTACGGGCTACGCTATCGCTTCGGTGCTACGCTGCGCTACGCACTGGGCTAACGCCCACCCTCCGCATGCCTCACGCAGTGGATCTCTGAAACTATCGTTTCTCTGTGTGT
>JANWVE010000035.1 GCA_025057675.1 Bacteroidia bacterium | reverse complement strand
TTACGGCTTCGTATTCTGCTAATAAATCCATTATGGGCTTGACACCTTCTCTTACTACTTCTATTACTGTTTTTTCTTTGTCTAATTCAGGTTCTTGGGGCAGATATCCTACTGTGTAACCTTGGGTAAGTACAGCTTTTCCGATATAATCCTGGTCCACGCCTGCCATAATTCTCAACAATGAGGATTTACCTGCACCGTTTAAGCCTAATACTCCAATTTTTGCACCATAAAAGTATGAGAGGTAAATATCTTTTAATACTTGTTTGTTGGGGGGATAAATTTTTCCTACCCCTTCCATAGAGTAAATAACTTGCCGAGACATGTCCGCAAAAATACACTAAAAAATAAAAAGGTATTTGTGAAGAGTGTAAAAGTTAGCTTTTTGATGTTACCAACTCAAATGGCGAATATTTTTTGTAGGACTAAATAATTTTTTTGGGCGTGTCTTTGCCCATACGAGCGTAGCGAAGGGACGCGCCCAAAAATAACCCCACCTCTTAAATAGAATTTTTTGTATCATGTACAAAATCAGTTAAATCTTTACTTTTGTCTGACAGTATGGTAGTACGTTATTATTTGGTTTTTAACATACTTTTAAGTCAAACTTGCTTTTCCCAACAAGTACTCTCTGACTCTCTATACAATAGAGATTGCCAGCAGCACATCCGTTATTATGTTATTTTGCCTAATCATTACCCAAAAGATAATTGTACTTACAAGATTTTATACGTTTTACATGGTGCATGGTCTTGTCCTGAAGACTATCTAAAAAAGACAAAACTATCAAGCTACTGCGAAACACACAATTTAATTTTAGTGCTACCTAGCTCACACCTACAAGAAGGGGATAAAAAAATAGTCAATACCTGGTATATCAATAGTAGAATACATAAACAAATACAATGGCAAAGTGCATTACGTCAGTTAGATAGCCTACTCAAAAAACAATACAAGGTGTTGCTTAAATCAGGGGTAATGGGTTTAAGTATGGGCGGATATGGTGCAGTGTATAGTGCTATAAATCAGCCTGAGTTATTTAGTACAGTTTCGACTTTGTCTGCGGTTTTTCAGTTACCTGTACAAAAGCCTATTCAAGACCAAGAGTGGCTATTTGGAGAGGATAATCTAAGTCCTGAATATGATTTGATACATCAAGCACGCAGGTTAAAAGGTAAAAGTATTCGTTTTTTAGTTAGTTGTGGCACGGAGGATAGATTTTACAAGGATGGACAAAATACAGCGATGTTGAACGCACTTAAAAAGTCAGGAGTTAAAGTGATAGCTGATTTTAGTCCAGGAACACACAGTTGGACATATTGGGATAGCATACTAGAAAAGCACTTGCAATTTCATGATATTGAACAAAAGTATTAAATTGCAAAACGCTGAAGCAATGTTTTAGTGAGAGGATATGCAAAAGAAACTCAAGTTATTGAAAATTCCTTCTGAATATGGTGCAGGTACGCGTGGTGCAAGTTTAGGTATAGAGGCATTACGTATGGCTTCTATTATGCGAAAATCGGATTTGTTTACAAAATTAGATACCAGTACCGTTTCTATACCTAAAAAAAACTTATTAAAACGACCTAAAAGCAAAGTGGCTAAGTACAGTGGTGTAATAAGTAAGCTGTATTTGAAAATAGCTTCATCTGTCGCTCAGATGCTTTCTAGTTCTCCGTTTTTGTTTGTTTTGTCGGGTGATCATTCCTCTGCAGGAGGAGTGATGGCGGGTTTAGCCAAAGCATTTCCTAATAAAACTATGGGAGTAATATGGATAGACGCACATGCAGATATACATTCCCCTTATACTACCCCCTCTGGTAATTTGCATGGTATGCCCGTAGCCACAGCACTAGGCTTTAATCATAAAGAAATCAAGGTAAATGAGGTAAATGATAAGGTAAATTCAGATTGGGAAGTGATGTGCCATGCATCGGGTAGAAAAGGAATACTTAAACCTGAACACTTAGTTTACATTGCTATCAGAGATACTGAACCTGAAGAGGACAATATTATTGATGCACACAAAATAAAGAAGTATGACAGCCAGATGATTAGGCGAATTACTATAGAAAATGTGGTTAAGCAAACTGTAGATTATCTTTCTGTGTGCGATTATTGGTATATTTCTTTTGATGTGGATAGCTTAGATGATACCATTTCACGAGGCACAGGGACGCCCTCCACAAATGGACTATTGATTGAAGAGGCTCGTTATATGTTGAAAAAGTTTTTATCTCATCCCAAGGCAATATGTTTAGAGATTACTGAAATTAACCCGCTTTTAGATAATAAAAACCGTATGGCAGAGGTTGCTTTTGAACTTTTAGAAGATTGTTACAAAGTAGTGAAAAAGCGTATTTTTAGTCCCTCGGCTTTGTGAAAGAGAAATAGTTTAGGGTAAAGTTTAATTTTTAGTTATTTTTCAGGTGTGTTCTTTACCTGCATGAGCGTAAGCGAAGCGCGGGCAAAGACACGCTCAAAATAAAAATCCTAAACTATATCAAGCGTAAATCCAAAATAAAGTAAAGTAACCCTTACTATAAAATGAACTTATAGTTCTACTTTGTAAAAACAATTCAAGAAAAAAACTGTATTTTTGCTGCAATGAAATGTTTTAGCGTATTCCTTGTCATAACTATTTCTTCTCTTTGGATACATGCGCAGCAATTACATTCTATTGGCACACCCGTAAATAGCATCCATACAGAGTATGCTCCTGCCATCAGCCCTGATGACAAAACCATTATTTTCCAAAGTAGCAGACAAGGAGGTGTGTATAAATTATATGAGTCTAAATATGATGAAAAAACAAAAAAATGGTCAGAACCAAAGTATCTGTCTAACATCAATAATTACTTTGAAAGTAAAACATACATATTCGGACCCTGTTTAAGCTATGACGGGAATTATTTGTACTTCTGCACCGATGAGAAAGGTATGGGCGCTATGGATATATGGGTCTCTCGTAGAAAAGGTAAAGAATGGACCACACCCTCAAATTTAGGTTATCCTATCAATACAGAAGGTTATGATGGATTTCCTGCTATTTCTGCTGATGGCAAAGCATTATATTTTATGCGTGATAACAAAACGAATAACAATCGTACTAACTCTGGATTAGAATGTTACGATTTATACGTCTCATACAAACAACCTAACGGCGCTTGGGGCGAACCTCAAAAACTACCTCCACCTGTTAATCTAGGTTGCGAACGAATTCCCCGTATCATGCCCGACGGCAAAACCCTTTACTTCGCTTCTTATAGACCTGGCGGTAAAGGAGATTTAGACATCTATAAATCTGTATTAGGTCCAGATGGGAAATGGAGTAATCCTCAACCCCTTAATTTTATGAACACAAACGGACCTGATAATACAGGTTCTATCAACGCCGCGTGTGATAAAATGTACATCGCATCTAAAAATCTGAATAATTGGGATATTTTTTATGTAGACATTCCACCTGAGTATCGCCCTGCCGCAGCTAATATCGTAATAGAAGGTACTATTTCAGACACTACTACCCAAAAATCTATTCCTGCTAAAATTCAAGTATCAGATATAGAAACAAAAGAAATACTCATTGAACAAGAGAACAACAGCTACGACGGCACATACATGGTGGTTCTACCCACAGGTAAAGATTATGAAATTACTGTTTCAGCCAAAGGCTATTTCTTTAATTCTTTGGAAATAAATACTAAAGAAATAACTACCTACCGAGAAATAGATAAAGACATTAAATTAGAAAAACTTAAAAAAGACAAACCCGTAGCCCTTAAAAACATTTATTTTGATTTTGATTCATACAAATTAAAACCTGAGTCTTATATTGAATTAGACAAAGTTGTTCGCTTGATGCAGGAAAACCCTGAGATTAACATAGAACTAAGTGCTCATACAGATGACAGAGGTAAGCCTGAATATAACATGACCCTATCCAAAAATAGAGCTAAGGCTGCTGCTGATTATATTATATCCAAAGGTATAGACAAGAACCGAATTATCTCACAAGGTTATGGAGAAACTAAACCTATTCTTCCCAACACTACCGATGAAAATAGGGCTATCAACCGTAGAGTTGAATTTAGAATACTATAATTTAATAAGCAGTTACTATGAAAATACTCCAGACTTTATTTGTTTTTTTGCTTATCAGTTACTGGGTTTCCTGTAATACATCACAAAAAAAGCAAAAGGAGTATTATCAAACCGCTCAAAAAGAGCCTTCTTTTGGTGATTGGGTTGTTTTGAGTATCCCCGTAGAACCTGACAATCTTAATCCTTTTATGGGTATATCTGCTTATTCTTTGTATATGTATCCCCTTTTATATCAGTCCCTGACAATTATAGATAATGCCACAAATACTGAAAAACCCCTTTTATCAGAACATCTTCCTTTTATATCCGCAGACGGATTAAGATACACTTATCAAATTCGTTCAGATGCTGTCTGGGACAACGGTACTCCTATTTTAGCTGAGGATGTAGTTTTTAGTTTGAAAACTATTTTACACCCTTATACGCACACTAACACACATAAACCTTATTATACTAACATCCAGAATGTAGAACTATACCCTGAAAATCCCAGAAAAATTACGTTTATATTCAAGCAAAAAGACATTTTATTACGATATAGTATAGGTTCTATGTATATTTTACCCCGTTATATTTTTGACGAGCAGAATAGAATGTCAAAATTTAGTCTTACTGATATCATCAATGGTCAAGATAGATTGAAGCAAAACCCTGATTTTATGAAGTTTGCAGAAGAGTTTAATAATCCTTCTCGGCTAAGAGATCCAAAATTTCATGTAGGTTCAGGTGGTTATTTTTTAGAAAAATGGAGTACTCAACAGCAGATAGTCTTTAGGAGAAAAAAAACATGGTGGGGCTACAAGCACAGCCATGAGCATAGTGCCTTTCAAGCGTACCCTGATAAAATTATTTACAAAATTATCAATACGGGCAGCACTATTATCACTGAGTTAAAAGCAGGTAATATAGATGCCGCTTTTGGTATCTATCCCAAAGATTTTGAAGAGATACAGCAAAATGACTTGATTAAACACCATTTTAATTTTTATACCACTAAACAGCCCGCAATCATATATATTGGTTTGAATAATCTACCCAAAAACACTACTCATCCTGCCTTAGCTGATGTTAAAGTGCGGCGTGCTATAGCCCATCTAACTGATGTAGATAAAATGCTCGAAAAAATCTATTACAACTACGGTACAAGAATTTCTAACTTTGGGCTTACTAATAACAAAGAAATATCTCCTTCTAGCTTTGAACCCATTTCTTACAATCTTCAAATTGCTAAGCAGCTCCTGGATGAATCAGGATGGAAAGATACTGACTACGACGGTATTAGAGACAAAATAGTTCATGGGAAAAAGTATAATTTAACTCTAGAATTTATTCTTCCGACAGGGAGTGCTACATCACAGAATATCGCTCTTATGCTCCAACAGAGTGCTAAACCCGCAGGAATCAAGATAGATTTAGTCAGTCAGGAAGCGAACGTATTTATACAAAAACTAAAAAATAGAGATTTTGACCTCTATACTTCTGGATGGACTATACCCCCCACTATTTTTGACAGCTATCAGATTTTTCATTCTAAAAGTATTGAAAATGGTGGCAATTTTGTCGGTTTTAATAATCCAAAGGCAGATAAACTGATAGAAAAAATACGCACAGAATTTGATGAGAATGAACGAAGAAAAATATACTATGAACTACAAAAAATCATTTATGACCAGCAGCCGTACATATTTTTGTGGCAGCCAAAAGAAAGGTTAATTATTCACAAGCGTTTTCAAAATCAGGTTATTTTTGACGCTAATCCAGGATTTTCACCGAACATGTTTTGGACTCCCAAAGAGTATGTCAAATACAGATAAAAATTTTTTGTTACTGTTATTCATCTATTCCAAGATTTATTTTCTTTTTAGAAAGCGGAAAGTATGAAAAGGTCAAATTTTTATATTTTTTTGGGCGTGTCCCTCGCTGCGCTCGGGTCGGCGTGCTGCGGGCTGCGCTATCGCTTCGGTGCTTCGCTGCGCTACGCACTGCTCACGCACCCTTCGCATGCCTCACGCAAGTGGCATTTTAATGTTTTACCTTGTTTTTAGACGTATCTTTACTTTATCTTGTTATATGTTGATTATGAAATACTTACAAGGTAAAAATTTTTCACCTTATTTGAAAGGTTGTTACTTTACCTTGTTTTACATTGATTTTCAAGCATATACAAGGTTAAACCTTGAATATGCAGAATCCTTGAACGCTTTAACCTTGACTATTTAGATTTTACTTTGTTTAACTTTGATATTCAATGAGTTAGAAGGTTAAATTTTATTTTTACCTTGTTTAGTTTTGATTTTCAGGTATTTACAAGGTTGCATTTTCTTAACTGAGGTTAATTTACCTGCCGCTTGCGTGAGGCATGCGGAGGGCAAGCCGTCAGGCTTGGTGCGAAGCCCCTCGCCCACTCTTTTACTCTTGCCCAGGGGGTGGGCGGGGCGTAGCACCGTTAGCCCGTAGCACGCCGACCCGAGCGCAGCGAAGGGACACGCCCAAAAAATGCTGTGTAAAAAAATAATTTAGGTTTATTATTTTTGCATTCAGATGAAGCGCATACCGTATATTATAGCAGCCGTTCTGACACTAACTTTTTGGGCATGCCAAAAACCCAATAACACAGGCGCAGTGATACAACCCCAAGACGATATCATTAAAGCAGATGTAATAGATACTTTTACTTTTCAAACCCAGAGCATAGCCCGAGATACCCTCCGCACCGATGAGTGGAATTACGCAGTAATAGGTCAATATACAGATACTTACTTTGGTACCACTACTGCTAATTTTTATACACAAGTTTGGCTAACAGGTAGCAATCCTGTTTTTGCCTTAGACAATAACGAAAATTATACAGTTTTAGACTCCATTGTTTTATTTTTACAGTACGCTCATTACTACGGAGATACGGCAAATACTCCATTACAATTAAGCATCAAAGAAATTACTGACACCCTCTACAAAGAAGGAATATATTACAGCTATTCTAATGGCAAAAACACAACAGGTAATAATTTGATTAACAATACCCTTGCTGCCCAACCCATTTCTGTACGCCCCCAGAAAGTGGATAGCATTATCAATAGAAAAGACCGTTCTAAAAAAATAGTATTAAGGTCAATCTTGCGCATACGTTTATCTGACAACTTTGGGCAAAAACTACTCACAGATAACGCTATAACGCCTTCTAATTTTGCTTCATCCACAGTTTTTACACAAAATTATTTCAAGGGATTAGCTTTTGAATCTAATAGCACCTCATCGCCAGGGGTAGTAGCTGTATTCAACATGACTTCGCCTGCTTCTCGTATTGTATTGTACTATAAAATTAAAAAGAAAATTGACGATAGCATGGTAGATAGCACCGCCAGTTATGACTTTCCATTCAACAACCCTGCTATTGCAAGATACAATACATTCAAACGCACTACTACGCCACCTAATAACTCCGCACAGTTTTCTTACTTACAAACAGGCGTTCTTAACGAAATGTATCTCAAAATCAATGATATTGAAAAACTCAAAAATATGGCTATTAACAAAGCTGAACTCACTTTACATGCCGATGATGTCAATTTATTTAAGCCCAGTCGTTATTTAGGGGCTTATCATGCTGGTTCTACGGCAAAACGCAAAGATAGCATACTTATTTTAGGGGCTGCATCTGTTTCGTATGATAGCCTTCGCAAACGTTACACGCTTAACCTAACAGATTATTTGCAAGCAGTAATTATAGGAAAACTCAAAAATAACGGTTTAATTATCCGACCCTTGGGTTATTTTGGCAGCCCTGAAACTGATTTAGCGCGTACTATCATTCATGGTGCTCAATCTCCTGATGTTCAACGCAGACCAAGATTAAGAGTTATTTACACAAAAGTTCAATAAATTATGATATTACCTATTTACATTTTGGGAAATGCAGTATTAAAAGAAAAAGCTCAACCCATCTCGGCCGACTATCCCAACTTGCATCAACTTATTCAAGACATGTTTGATACTATGTATAACGCTAATGGAGTAGGTTTAGCCGCACCCCAGGTAGGATTATCTATTCGGTTGTTTGTTATAGATGCGGGTCAGTTTGATGAGCAGTATAAAGACCTAAAAAAAGTGTTTATCAATGCAGAGATAGTAGAACAAACAGGTAAAGAATGGAGCTTTAATGAAGGTTGTTTAAGTATTCCTGACGTAAGGGCAGAAGTTATTCGTTTAGACACGATTACCATCCGCTATTTTGATGAACACTTTCAAGAACATACAGAAACCTATAATGACATTCCTGCACGGATTATACAACACGAGTACGACCACATTGAAGGAAGGTTATTTATTGACTACATCTCGCCATTTAAGAAAACCTTATTGCGTAAAAAGTTAGATAATCTCAAAGAAGGTAAAGTGCAGGATATTCCTTATCCTGTAAAGTTTGCTAAGGAAGCAAAGAAACGTGATAGTTACAGTTAAAGTTTTTTTTGGGCGTGTCCTTGTGGGCGTTACGCTGCGCTCATGCCCACAAGGTCGGCGTGCTACGGGCTGACGGTGCTGCGCCCCACCCGCCCACCCCCTGGTTACGGGGTTAAGGGCGCGTGCGAGGGGCTTCGCACCGTGCTGACGCACGCCCTCCGCATGCCTCACGCAGAAAACGCAGCACGTATGCTAAGCCCATTTATTCAAATTTTTACCTTGTAAGTACTTGATAACGTAGTTTGCGCTTCTTAGCTCAAATAAGTAAAATCATAACAACAAACGTATTTTATTTTTATATTCAGGGTAGAGTGTTGTAAAAAATCCATGTATTTGAGGTTTAACCTTGCAAATACTTGAAAATGAATAAGAAACAAAGTAAAATAACAGCATTTCAAACAGAGTAAAAAATTTTGACCTTATAAGTGTTTGATAATCAACATTAAACAAGGTAAAGCAAACATATGTATACAAACAAGGTAAAACGTCAAAATACTGCGTGCGTGAGGCATGCGGAGGGTGCGTCAGCAGTGCGCAGCGCAGCGAAGCACCGAAGCGATAGCGTAGCCCGCAGCACGCCGACCCAAGCGCAGCGAGGGACACGCCCAAAAAAATTACTTATCAGATTTATCCGTACAAACAAGATGCAAAAATCTACACAAAATATTGCTATTTTCAAAAAAGTCTATTTTCTTTGTTACTATGCTAAGTACATTCAACCTCAAAAAATGGATAGATGAACATAGGCATCTACTCAAACCTCCCGTAGGTAATGCTCAAATATGGAAAGACGCCGAATTTATGGTAACCGTAGTCGGCGGTCCTAATGCCCGTAAAGACTATCACATTGACCCAGGTGAGGAGTTTTTTTATCAAATAGAGGGGAGTATGTTACTCAAAATTGTGGAAAATGGCGTACACAGAGATATAGAAATCAAAGAGGGAGAGATATTTTTATTACCTGCATTTGTACCCCACTCGCCCCGTAGGTTCGAAAATACCATCGGTATGGTTATAGAGCGCCAACGTCGCCCTGACGAAAAAGACGGCTTACGATGGTACTGCGAAAACTGCGGCGAAATGCTCTACGAAGCTTATTTTCATCTGACAGACATTACTACACAACTTCAACCCGTTTTTGACCAATTCTACGGCAGCCCAGAATTATGCACCTGCAAAAAATGCGGAACAAAAATGGAAAGACCCGTCAAATCTACAAGATAAAATGCGCTACCTACGCGTACTCTTCTTTGTATCCGTATGCTTTTTCATTCTTTGCAGCTATAAGCTCATTTTTCTTAATACACAACTTCATTACGATGAAGCAGGGAACTATCTGCCTGCGTGGAATTGGGTAAAGCATAAACAATATGCTTTTACCGTGCAAAATAGAAAGGTATTTAGCAGAACCAGTTCCTTTATTACTATCGGACCTTATGTAGGATATTCTTTGATACCTTTTGTTAATCTATTAGGCACAAGATGGCACTTGGCTCGCGTATGGATATGGATACACGCTGTAATATTACTTACTCTTCTATACTTTATCACCCAACGACATTTTAATCAAAAAATAGCTATCCTAACTGTATGCATACTAACCTTTAACTCAGTTTTTATAACGTATAGCACACGTATTGCAGGAGAAATACCTGCTTATACAAGCTTTTTATTGGGTTTTTGGGCATATAAGCAAGGAAGTAAAAAAAAAGATCTTTTTTGGTATTTACTAGCGGCTATTAGCTTTCAAATCAGTATATTGAGTAAAGAATACTTTGCAGTTTTGATAGGTTTAACCTTGTTATTTTTTTGGTTATACATAGATAAACGCCAAAATACTCCCGCACTTTGGCTGGGTATAACCTTGCCCAGCGGAGTTATTTTATATTATTTTTTGCAGTTTAGAAGTATATCTATGATTGAAGAGTACTTTGCTCAAAGACAAATATATAATATAGAATTTTTTGCTTTTCAAGATGACGCTCTAAAATGGGTACTTACTAAACCGCTTATCTTAATAGGCTATGCGTTGCATAGCATACGCTGCTATATCCGCAAGGAAAGAACAGATGTTTTTTTGTGGATATTTCAAACTTTGTATCTGTTTTTATTTCTAATATCGATTGGTTTTGAGCGATTTGGAGTAGGTTTATTGATTATCCCAAGTGTGTATATCGCAGAGTTTTTAATAGGGATGTCTGAAGTTCCTGCTATATCCAAGACGTACAGGCACATGCTTTACATAATAATCGCTGCAGTTATTACACAGAAAAGCCCTGTTTTGCTTTGGAAAGTTCCCTTACAAACTACTACTTTATCCTTAAATGAATACAGAAATAGAATTATACATACTTCTGAACTTTCTATTATTCCGCTTTTAGTGGAATATCCTTATCATCTTCCTGTGTATCCTCCTGCGAGATTTAAAGAAAGAAATTACGGTAAAAAATATGTAAAAGAAGTCCAAGAGCAGTATTTAAAGGCAGATATTTTGATATTAGGTGAATACGCATTCACGGAATATAAGGATGTGTATGATAAAACACTCATAAGAGTCTATTTTGAGAAAAAACTACAACAAGGAAAGTACGAAGTTTGGATTAAATTTAACACAAAAAGTTCGTTTTAGATACTGCTTAAATCGCTTTTTTATCTTATTTTCAAAAATTTACAAATAATATTTGGTAGTTTATCTAAAAATCATTTATCTTTGTGTAACTATTAAACAATAATCTTCGTTTTATAATCGGAATTTTTAACTCATCAATCGTGTTAAGTTATGTGTAAAAAGTTAGTGTTTTTAATTCTGTTTTACCTTTGTGCAGGATATCTAAAAGCACAGTTATTGGAGGATCTGCTCAAAATTGTTGAGCCTACCTTAGATAAAGATAAAAAACACGAACGAGAAGTTTTATTTGGAAACATTAGAGGAATTATCTGCGATTATGAAACCTCTGAACTTGTCTCGGGTGCGAGAGTAATTATTACAGGAACACCTTTCGAAACATACAGCAACGCTGACGGTATGTACGAAATTACTGAGGTACCTGATGGAGAATATGAATTAGTCTTCATCCACAAAGATTATATGAAGAAAAAAATGCGCCCTGTTACAGTATTAGGAAACACAGACCTAGCTATGCGTGTAACATTGGATAGAATTGAACGGAGCATCGGTGATGTAGAAGATGAAACGGAAGTATTCACTATCAAGGATGAATTAGAGCGGTTTAACAACATGATTGGACGTAAAGATGTCAACAAAAGACTTGTCAAGCTTGTAAAATATACCTCAAATAACAAAAACGAACTCTATAGCCCCGAAATTTTTGCTATCTCTGATGAATTGAGAGTAGTATTGGATAGCATAGCTGTTTTTCTTAAAAAACATCCCCAAGCTAATGTAGTTCTAGCTGCTTATACACAAAACCCAAGCACCCACGCAGATGTAGCTAGACGTAATACACAACAACGCGCCACCCTGATGCAGTCTTACATAGTTCAAAAACACAAAATAAATAAGGAACGCATACATGCCGAGGGATTAGGAAAGCATAACCCACATAAAGACACCAAAGATGCTATTATTCACACCAAGCATCACTTGATTATCAAGCTGAGATAACTTTATCACACAATATAGGATAACTAAAATTGCAGCGAACAGAATTTTCGCTGACTTTTTTGCATTTGAATGCACATATAACACAAATCCTTAAGATTTTTTACAATAAATTTTACAATATACTTAAAGGCGCCTTCTTGCTGCGCCTACTACACGTTAGGCTAAGACATCCCTTAGATGTGTTAGGTAAAAAATATCATAACTATCTCAATTCCGTAATATTCAAAACTTAATCTTGTAAGTGTTTGATAATGAGTATCAAACAAAATAAAGCGGAGGTATGCATAAAAACAAGGCAAAACATCAAAACGCAGCTTGCGTGAGGGATACGAAGCATGCCGTTAGGCAGTGCGAAGCGCAGCGTAGCACCGAAGCGTCAGCGTAGTGCGCAGTAGCCCGACCCGAGCGCAGCAAGGGACACGCCCAAAAAAAAACCTTTATCCTTCATTAAGACTACTGTAACTTTATCTGAATTTTTTTGTGATACATTTCGTATCAGGAAAAATGAAGTTGAAAGATTGTACTTTAATAAAATGTATTCTATTTTTGTGCGTTCTTTTTGCTGACCGTAATGTTGAAAAAAACATTTCCATATTTAGTTCTAGCATTAGTCCTGATACTAGTTGACCAGGTAACCAAAATATACGTTAAAACCAATTTTGACATAGGAGAAGAGAGAAAGATATTAGGAAATTTCTTCAAACTACATTTTATAGAAAACCCAGGTATGGCATTTGGAATGAGTTTCGGAACAGGAACAGGCAAGTTTTTGCTCTCTTTATTCTCTATTTTGGCTGTAGGAGGGATAGTTTATTTTCTCATTTATGCCGTAAAAAAGAATAGACCTAAGGGTTTAGCTATTAGTGTCTCTTGTATTTTAGGGGGCGCCATAGGTAACATTATAGACCGTGTATTTTATGATGTGCTGTTTGATAACAGGGGATTAGTTCCTGATGGTAAGAAGGAGTACATGTTTGGAGAAGTCGTGGATATGTTTTACTTTGATATATGGCACGGTGAGATAGGTGGGGTATATATATCCTTGTGGCCTATATTTAACTTCGCTGACTTTTGTATCTCGGTAGGCGTAGTGAGTATCCTTGTCTTTCAAAAGCGATTCTTAAACACTGCAAAGCCAACCAATCAAAATACTGAAACACTCTCAAACAACAGTACAAATTCCTCCCAGACTAATCCTGGATAGATAGACATCTTTTTATCATTTGCACTAAATTAATGGTTTCTGCGGGCTTGGGTAAAAAATATAAGTTCGGTGTATGATTTATGATATTTTCTATTTCATGACTAAGCGTTGCACTCATCATAATGATAGGTACAGGTCTGTGTTTGTGTATTTCACGGGCAGTTTCAAATCCGTTCATTAACCCAAGTATATGGAAGTCCATCAAAATAATATGAGGTTGGTGGGCATGAAAAAATCGCAGAGCATCCTCGGAAGAGCTTACGATACCACATACCGAAAAGCCTGACCGTTCTACCTGTCGATTGAGAACAAAAGCCATAGCGGGTTCGTCTTCTACAATAAGTATTTGGATATGTTTCATTAGCTAACTTAATAACTAAAATTTATTACGAAGAGCGTACATTACTGAACTAATATACTTTTCACAATATACGAAGTAAACATACCCAAAGTTTCACATAAAATGAAAAATAAATAATGTAGTTTTACGCAGTATGAACACAAATCTTCAAATATTAAGAGAAAAGATACAGGAAATAGACCGAAGTATGATGATTTTGCTTGCACAGCGCTTGCAATATGCTGAGCAAATAGGAAAGATAAAAAGACAGATGCACATTCCTTATCAAGACCCTGCTTACTTTGAGTATTCTCTGCGGATAAAGGAAGAGTATGGAAAAAATTTAGGTCTTACAATAGACGAAGTTAAAGTTTTTTTTGAACTCTTACAAGAGTTATCTATTAACAGAATGAAAAAAGATGTATCTTTGTAAGCGCTATGAGTATAAACAATATACGTTTTGTGTTTTTTTGTATATTTACTGGGTATTTTTGCCATTCCTTTGGACAAGACTCTAACACGGATGTAAAAAAAATAGGTATATCAAAGGGTGAAATAGCACCGAACATCATTGCCCTGGATAATCATGGAAATCCTTTTTTGCTCTCTTCCAAGCTAAAAATAGCCCCTACTGTGGTGGTTTTTTATAGTGGACAGTGGTGCAAACCTTGTACAGATGAACTTAAACAAATTCAAAAAGAGTTATATCCTAAATTAAAAGACAAAGGAGTGTATCTGATAGGTATTACATCAGAACTCCCTGACGTGATAGACCAAATTACACATAATCTGGGTATAGAATTCCCGCTTATACATGATAGAAGCCACTTGATTATGGACGCTTACAAAACATCTATTTCTTACAACACTACCACAAGGAATATTCCCATAGAAGACTCCAATATGTTACACAAATACGCAGGTGAAAAAGATTATACTATCACTTTCACAGCCGTTTATGTTATTGGCAGAGGGGGTAAAGAAGGTAAAGAAAGACATGTTTACTATGCGGATGTTAATCCAGATTTCAAGCCTAATCCTAAAATAGATGAGATAAATGCAGCTGTAGAAGAAGCTTTACAGTTTCATGCCAAACATCCTATTAAGAGAGATGAAGAGAAGCTTAACAAATGATAGTTTAGATTTACTTTATGTTGCGGGAGGACACCTATAAGCTCAAAGGGCTAAGAAAACAATTAGTGGAGGAGTTAAAACACAAGGGTATTCAAGATAGAAGAGTATTACAAGCCATAGAGAACGTACCTCGGCACTATTTTGTGACTCCAGGGTTAGAAGAGTTATGTTACAAAGACCAAGCTTTACCTACCTTAGCACAACAAACTATTTCGCAGCCTTATACAGTTGCTTATCAAACGCAGTGTCTAGAAATCCAAGCAGGCGAAACCGTATTAGAGATCGGTACTGGGTCAGGGTATCAAGCAGTGATATTAGCAGCTTTAGGTGCTAAAGTTTATACCATAGAACGTATAAGCATTCTGTACGAACAGACCTCTGCACTTTTGAATACCTTTAATATGGATATTCAATGCAAACTTGGAGATGGGACGTTAGGATGGCCTGAATATGCGCCTTTTGACAAAATTATTGTAACAGCGGGTTCTCCTGATATTCCTCAAAATTTAATCCAACAACTTAAAGTGAAGGGAAAAATGGTTATCCCAGTAGGTAAAAGGGATGTTCAAGTAATGACGTTGGTAGAAAAGATTTCTTCCAAAGACATTAAAACAACAAGCTTAGATACATTTAGGTTTGTACCTCTACTTGGAGAACAAGGGTGGTCAGAGTAGAATAAACTTTATTATAGACAGTTGTAGGCAGAATTTATACCTGACTTCAAGCGGATAAGTTAAGTTTCTTGGGCGTGTCCTTGTGGGCGTTACGCTGCGCGTATGCCCACAAGGTCGGCGTGCTACGGGCTGACGGTGCTGCGCCCCACCCGCCCACCCCCTGGGCAAGAGTGAAAGTGTGGGCGAGGGGCTTCGCACCGTGCTAACGCACGCCCTCCGCATGCCTCACGCAAGCGGCAAATAAGCCAAGTCTGCTCATACAAAATGTAATCTTGTAAGTAACTGAATATCAATCTTAAACAAGATAAAAAATATATTTTAATCTTGTAAATTATTGAAAATGAGTGAAAAATAAGGTAAAGCTTGCAGATTCAGGGTTAAAGGGTTATCAAAAGTCCATGTATTCAAGATTTATCCTTGTATGTGTTTGAAAATGAATACAAAACAAGATAAAATAACAGCAGTTCAAACAAGGTAAAAAATTTTAATCTTGTAACTGTTTGATAATCAACATTAAACAAGATAAAGCGAAAGTATGTATAAAAACAAGTTAAAACATCCAAAGGCAGCTTGCGTGAGGCATGCGAAGGGTGCGTCAGCAGTGCGCAGCGCAGCGAAGCACCGAAGCGATAGCGCAGCCCGCAGCACGCCGACCCGAGCGCAGCGAAGGGACACGCCCAAAAAAAGAAATCATAAAATAAATGCTTGATCCCCTCTATACTGAAAAAGTTTTTGCGTTTTGTATTTCTGTTATTAGATTTGCAAACATATAAAAAGTGTCATCATGAAATCCTTTGAACTATTTACGCAAGCTCTACCCATGAATAGCGTTACCATGCTTGCCACGATTATATTAGCACTACCGTTGTTGATATTTACTATTTTAATCTTATTCGGCAAACGTTTACCCCGTCAAGGAGATTGGCTGGCAGTAGGGTTAATGGGTATAGCAGCTATTTTGTCTGTCGCAGTTTTTGTACAAACTTGGGGTAAAGAAATATCTCACTTTCGTTTTACATGGATAGATTTAGGCGGAGCAGGAATACCCGTAAAACTCACTATGGGCATTTTGGTAGATGATATCGCAGCGTTGATGTTAGTGTTAGTAACCTTTATCTGTTTTTTGGTTTTACTTTTTTCTATGGAATACATGCACGCCGAACTTGAAGACAAGAAGTTAGGTCAGTATGCGAGGTACTTTGCATATATGGGTATATTCACTTTTGCGATGTTAGGTATTGTATTAGCAGACAACTTATTAGCCATGTACATTTCTTGGGAAATTGTTGGATTAGGTTCATATTTATTGATTGGATACTGGTACTATCGTAATGCACCTTCCGAAGCCAATAAAAAGGCTTTTATTATCAACCGTATAGGTGATGTGGGTATGTTTATCGGTATTTTGATTATGTGGTATCAATTCAGGACATTAGACTTTGAAGCAATCAAAGAGTTGATGAGGAATTCTAAAATTATCAATGGGGAGTGGGTAGTTACTATTGTCAAAGGAGAGCAGACAATTACACACAGTTTAGATGTAGCATGGCTTACCGCAGGAGGACTGTTCTTATTCTGCGGCGCAATTGGTAAATCGGCACAGTTCCCCTTGCATGTATGGCTACCCGATGCAATGGAAGGTCCTACCACAGCGTCTTCTATCATTCACGCTGCTACAATGGTTGCCGCAGGCGTATATTTAACGGGTAGAATATTCCCTATTCTCAACGTAGATGCACTAACAGTTATTGCATTTATTGGTGCTTTTACCTCATTTTTAGCGGCAAGTATAGCACTCACCCAAACAGACTTGAAACGTGTATTAGCTTACTCTACGGTATCTCAGTTAGGATACATGATTATGGGTATGGGAGTAGGCAGCTATGATGCTTCTCTATTCCATTTAGTAACTCATGCTTTCTTTAAGTGCGGTTTATTTTTGAGTGCTGCATCAGTTATTCACGCTATGCATCATGTAGAGCATGAACTGCACCACCATAATCATCATGTTCATTTTGACCCACAAGACATGCGCTATATGGGCGGTTTGAGAAAGAAAATGCCCTTTACTTTTATTGTTTATACAATTATGATGTTTGCCTTAGCTGGGTTACCCTTCTTCTCGGGTTTCTTGTCCAAAGATGCCATTCTTGCAGGGGCTTGGGGATGGGCAAAACATGAAGGAGGTATTACTTTTTTAGTTCCTTTATTGGGATTTGCTACGGCATTCATGACAGCATTTTACATGGGCAGACAGTGGTTTTTAACCTTCTTTGGTGAGTTCAGATTAGAAAAAATTATTAAAGATGCCAAAGGTGCTTTTGATATGGTACATGAGTCCCCTATATTGATGAAAATCCCTTTGGCAGTATTAGCTTTTATGTCTATTTGGTTTGTGTACAGCTGGAACCCTATTGACGGTGAGATAGGCTGGATGATGAAGCGAGTAACTATTCCTGCAAGTGTGGCACCTGGTAGCTACGGACACAGAGATATGATGGATGAGGCTACTTTGAAATACTTTGCTGAAAAACATCATATTGAATATAAAGAGGCTAAAAAAGACCTGCACGAAAAGCATGAAAAACACCACAATCAGGAGCATCACGTTAATGTAGAGGGTGAAATTGCTCATTTTGCACACGTATCTATGCGTCAGGCGGAAATTATGGCTGAAAGGCACCACAAACATTATCCTGCTGTGGGGGTTTCTATTGTCTTAGCGTTTGCAGGTTTAGGTTTGGCTTACTTGGCTTTTAAACCTGAAAAAGTAGCCCAAATGGATATGTTTGCAGAAAAAGACCCTGTAACTAATTTTTCTTATCGTAAATGGTACTTTGATGAACTTTATAATGCTACTTTTGTACGTTTATTCTTGATACTTACAGCCATTCAAACTTGGATAGACAAATGGCTTGTAGATGGTTTAGTCAATTTAATGGGTTATTTTACTACTTGGCTTGGTGCAAGGATTAAATCATATCAAACAGGTAGGGTACAGAACTACCTTGTGTATATGGCAATGGTAATTATTTTGTTAATGTTTTTTGTAGCGTATCATGCGTCGTAAGTAGCTTTATGGTATTACTTTCAAAGCCATGTCGTTCGGATGTGGCTTTTTTATTTTTTGGGCGTGTCCCTTCGCTGCGCTTCGGGTCGGGGTACTCCGCACTACGCGTTCGCTTCGGTGCTACGCTATCGCTTCGCACTGCCTAACGGCATGCTCCGTATCCCTCACGCAAGCCGCGTTTTGATACTTTATCTTGTTTACATACATGCGTTTGCTTTACCTTGTTTAAGTTTGATTATCAAGCAGTTGCAAGATTAAAATTTTTTACTTTTTCTGAACTGTGTTTGTTTTATCTTGTTTTGTATTGATTTTCAAGTATGTACAATGTTAAACCTTGAATGCATGGACTTTTGATAACCCTTTAACCCTGAATCTGTAAGCTTTACATTATTTTGAATTGATTTTCAAGGTTTTACAAGGTTAGAATTAAATTTTACTTTGTTTAGTTTTGATTTTCAGATACTTACAGGGTTAAGATTTGAATAGGTGAATTTAGTTTAATAGCTGCTGCGTGAGGCATGCGGAGGGCGTGCGTTAGCACGGTGCGAAGCCCTCGCCCACTCTTTCACTCTTGCCCAAGGGGGTGGGCGGGTGGGGCGTAGCACCGTCAGCCCGTAGCACGCCGACCCGAGCGCAGCGAGGGACACGCCCAAAA
>JANWVE010000034.1 GCA_025057675.1 Bacteroidia bacterium | reverse complement strand
ATCTTGAATACATGGACTTTTGATAATCCTTTAACCGTGTATGTCAAAGTTTTACCTTATTTTGAATTGATTTTGAACAATTTACAAGGTTAAAGTTAGGTTTTACTTTGTTTAGGATTCATTTTGAGGTACTTACAGGATTACATTTTGTATAAGCGGAATTAGTTCAATAGCTACTTGCGTGAGGCATGCGGAGGGCAAGCCGTCAGGCTTGGTGCGAAGCCCCTCGCCTACGCTTTTACCCATAACCAGGGGGTGGGCGGGTGGGGCGTAGCACCGTTAGCCCGTAGCACGCCGACCTTGTGGGCATGAGCGAAGCGAAACGCCCACAAGGACACGCCCAAAAAACATCAAAATCTATAAATTAAAATACTTATATGCTTTTTTAATCCCCAAAGCTTGCAAATCCAAAATGTATTTTTCTATATTTGCCAATAACATTAAAAATATGCAACCCTGTCTATACCTACCTAATGTATTGTGGGCTATCTCATCAATTTTTTTAATCCTTACGCTACAAGGATGTAAAAACAAAAATAATACTCAAACATCTATACAGTATCCTATAACTGAAAAAGTCAAACAGATAGACACTTACTTTGGTAAAACAGTTGAAGATGAATACCGGTGGTTAGAAAATGATAAAGACCCTAAGGTATCCGAGTGGATAAAAGCACAAAATAAAGTTACTTTTGAATACCTAGAAAAAATACCATATAGAAATGCCATTAAACAAAAAATAGAAAAGCTGATTAACTTTGAGAAATTTTCAATACCTATCAAAGTAGGGGAATACTATCTTTTTTACCGTAATAAAGGCTTACAAAACCAAAGTGTCATTTACATACAAAAAGGGGTTTCCTCACCTGCTGAAATATTTATCGATCCTAATGAAATAGACAAAAACGGCACTACCGCAATACGTTTATTGAGTGCATCTCCTGATAATAAGTATATTGCTTATTCACAGTCTGTAGCGGGTTCAGACTGGAGCGAAATTTACATAATGGAAATCGCTACAAAAAAGAAACTACCCGATGTACTTAAATGGGCTAAATTTACAGATGTCGCATGGAAAGATAATAGCACCTTTTTTTATAGCCGCTATCCTGAACCTGAAAAAGGTAAAGAGCTATCAGGACAAAACCAATTCCATAGTATCTACGAACACAAAATAGGTGATACCCAAGATAAAGATAAACTTATCTACCGTAATAATGAAAATCCGCTCTTATACCACTCTGCAAGGGTTACCGAAGACAAAAAATACCTTATCATGACCGTAGCCTCAGGTACAAATGGTTTTGAAACTTATTACAAGGATTTAACTAACCCTTTCAGTAAATTTCAAGCACTATTTACTGGGTTTGAGTATAAAAGCAGTGTAATTGAACATATCAACGGTAAATTTTTAGTTCGTACGGATATCGATGCACCCAAGTACAAACTTGTCCTGATAGACCCTAAAACTCCACAAAAAGAAAAATGGCAAACAATAATTCCCGAGAAAGAGCATTTGTTAGAAGAGGTTACGGTTTGCGGTGGTAAAATATTCGCTAAATACCTTGAAAACGCAAGTAATAAAATTTATCAGATGGATTTGGATGGCAAAAATACTAAGGAGATAAAATTGCCTTCTTTGGGCACAGTAGATGGCTTTAATGGTAAAAAAGAGGATAAAATTACGTTTTACAGTTTTACTTCATTTACTTATCCCTCTGCCATTTATAAGTATGACATAGAAACGGGCGAGTCTGTTTTGCATTTTAATCCCAATTTAAGCTTTAACCCTGATGACTATGAAACTAAGCAAATTTTTGCAACGAGTAAAGACGGCACTAAAGTACCTATTTTTGTAGTTCATAAAAAGGGGTTAGTACTCAATGGAAAGCATCCTACTTTATTATACAGCTACGGGGGATTCAACGTCAATCTAACACCGAGTTTTAGTGCCAGCCGAATAATTTTATTAGAAAATGATGGGGTTTTTGCAATGGCAAATTTACGTGGTGGAGGAGAGTTTGGCGAGGAGTGGCATAAAGCAGGTATGAGATTAAACAAACAGAACGTGTTTAATGATTTTATTGCAGCAGCTGAGTATCTTATTGCACAAAAGTATACTAATTCAGAAAAATTAGCTATTGCGGGCGGTTCAAATGGGGGTCTATTAGTGGGTGCTTGTATAACTCAGCGCCCTGAGTTATACAAAGTAGCGTTCCCTGCCGTAGGAGTGATGGATATGCTTCGATATCATAAATTTACCGTAGGTTGGGGCTGGATACCCGAGTACGGATGCGCCGATAGCTCCGAAACAGACTTTAAAAACTTGTATGCATATTCACCGCTGCACAATATCAAAGAAGCAAATTATCCTGCTACTTTGGTAACCACTGCTGACCATGATGACAGGGTAGTCCCTGCACACTCGTTCAAGTTTATTGCTAAGCTTCAAGCGCATCAAAAAGGTCAGAATCCTACTTTGATACGCATAGAAACTAATGCAGGTCATGGTGCAGGTAAATCTACCTCCAAAATAATAGATGAAGAGAGTGATAAATGGGCTTTTATGTTCTATAATATGGGCATACAACCTAAGCTGTAATCAACGCTAAAATAATTTGATTTTTTGGGCGTGTCCCTCGCTGCGTTCGGGTCAACGTGCTACGGGTTAACGGTGCTGCGCCCCACCCCCTGGGCAAGGGTAAGAGCGTGGGCGAGGGGCTTCGCACCGTGCTAACGCACGCCCTCCGCATGCCCCACGCAAGAATCTTGGCAGCTCGGCAGGTGCTATTTATTCAAAGTTCTACTCTGTAAGTACCTGAAAATGAATACTAAACAAGGTCAAAATATATTTTGACCTTGTAAATTATTGAAAATCAATTCAAAATAAAGTAAAATTTTGGCAATCAGGGTTAAAATAACCGCACTTGAAACAAGGTAAAAAATTTTAATCTTGTAAGTAGTTAATAATCTATATCAAACAAGGTAAAGCTAATGTATGTCTAAAAATGAGGTAAAACATGGAAATACAGCTTGCGTGAGGGATACGGAGCATGCCGTTAGGCAGTGCGCAGCGTAGCGTGGCACCGAGCGTTAGCGTAGTGCGCAGTAGCCCGACCCGAAGCGCAGCGAAGGGACACGCCCAAAAATTTTTTAGACCTAATATATATTACTAACTACTCACAGGTTTAAACTCTGAATACATAATTTCTTATAACAGTTCGATCATACGACTGATTTCTACTTTACTTCATATCCATTTCAATAATTTACGGTGACGCAAACGCACGTATTCGGAAACTTACCCACAACTAGTTAGTTGTGAGTGCAAATTAGAATGCTGAAATGTGAGTTACAAAGGACAGTAAGTTATTACTTCTTCAATGCTCGTATCCATTAGGACCGTGTACATGTCCGTGTGCTAACTCCTCATTCGTAGCAGGTCTGACCTCCACAATTTTGCCCCTAAAGTGCAAAGTAAGCCCAGCCAGAGGATGATTAAAATCCATAGTAACTACATCATCAGTAATGTCCACAATCTCTCCGTAACGCTCATTACCTTGGCTATCAACCATAGGTAGAACTACCCCTACTTCTAACTCTAAAGCTACTCCGTCTATCATAAATATGCTCTTGGGTAAGTCTATTACCTCGTCCATTGAGTACTCACCATAGGCTTCCTGAGGGGTTAAAATGAAGTCAAAAGTGTCTCCTACGCTCAAGTTTGCAATTTCATGCTCAAATCTTTCTAATAATGCGCCTATTCCATAAATAAAATACATAGGTTCATCCTCAGTTGCCTCATCTATTATTTGGCTCTCTTCGTCAGGGGAGGTCAATGTGTAGGTCAAACCTACAACGTGATTTTTGGTTATCATAATGTGAAGCGGATTAGTATTTTACAAAAGTAGTTTTTTTTATGACATAATGTATGAACATTGACAAATTTTCTTGAAAGTATGCCACTGTGTCTTTAATAAGATGTTAATAAATTATTATTTTGATAATCGTTTGATGATTTAGGAATTTTCTTGATGGAATGCAAGCAGGTTTGAATGCGAATAAGTATCTGATTTTTAACTGCTTACTATATTTTTTACTATATTCTTTGCTTGATTTTTCATACCATACGGGATGTTTCCTTTTTTCTGGCATACAATATGCTAAAGGAACGGCAACAAAAAGTCATACTACGTATCTATGAAAACAGCAAAGTTCGCTACTCCTATCGCAGTAGCTACCGAGTACCTAAGCAACGCCAATAAGCAATTTAATGAGTTAGCAAAAGGCGAAAAAAGTGTATTTGACTTCAAAGAGTTCGTAAGTGCTTACAAGTTGGAAGGACAGTTCCCCACTTTTGCAGAAATCACAGAACCTTCAAACTACCCCACATACGAGCAAGTCATGAATGAAATGAACCAGTTCAATCAAGTTTTGGTAGATACTGTTCAATCATACAATCAGTATTTACTCAAACAAAATACTCAATTCATTGAACACTTAAAAAACATGAAGAACCCTTTTACAGAAGTATTCAGAACTCAAAACTAGTCCATGTAAATCCTTGATTAGCTTTCGGTGGCTACGATTAGCCACCTTTTTTATTTATATTAAGTCTAAAAAATAAGGCATGTTCCTCGACATACTCGCGTCAGGCTACTCTGCACTACGCTGAGAGAACGCTCCATATCCTTCACGTAAGTAGTATTCTGACGTTTTACTTGATTTATATACGTCATTTTGCTTTACCTAACTTATTTTACCTGGTTTAAGATTGACTATCAAATACTTACAAGGTTAAACCTTGCATACATAAACTCCCTATAACATTTTAATCTGAATGCTCAATTTTTACCTTATTTTGAATTGATTTTCAATGATTTACAAGATTAAAATAGAGGTTTATCTTGTTTAGTATTGATTTTCAGGTGTTTACAAGATTATATTTGTGTAAGTGGGATTAGTTTGTTAGCTGCTGCGTGAGGCATGCGAAGGGCGTGCGTCAGCACGGTGCGAAGCCCCCCGCCCACGCTCAAACCCTTGACCAGGGGGTGGGCGGGTGGGGCGCAGCACCGTTAGCCCGCAGCACGCCGACCTTGTGGGCATAAGCGTAGCGAAACGCCCACAAGGACACGCCCAAAAATGAACTTATTTTTAGAAAACAGAATGCTTCACATTAGATTTTTTACTGACTCAATGGTTTTATTATATTATATTTGTGATATGAGACTATTTTTTTACCTTTACCTGATAACCTCCACACTACTTAGCTTAAGCCAAACATGGCAGGAATTAGATAGTTTATCTATTAGCGTTAACACTGTCAATCCAGACAGCGCAGTGAGTCTCTCTAGTAAAGCTATTCAACTTTGTGTACAAGAGAAATCTCTGGAAAGTTATGAATGTGTGATGTGTTTATATCATTTAGCACTTGCGTACGAAGCAAAAGATAACTTGACAAAAACTGATAGTCTTATAAGCCTTTCTTTGAGCGCCATGAAAAAGATCAATAGGAGTAATAGTACAGACTATGCAGATATGCTCGCCACATTAGGTTTTGTTTACCTTGAACAATTACGATACAAAGAAGCTGAAAAAGCCTTTTTAGAAGCTATCGAAATATGCCAGAATGTAGATAAAGAAGGTATCATGCTGGCTGGTGCATATAATTCTCTTGCATTACTTTATCAAAAAAGAGGTATGTACAGCGAAGCAGAATTGAATTATCTGAAAATGAAACAGATATATGACTCTAAATTTGAAAAAACAAGTACTAACTACACCACATTATTGAATAATCTTGCAGTCTTATACAGATATCAGGGTAAATACGATGAGGCTTTTCAAATGTTATCATTAACCAAACAAATAAGAGAGAAAACCTTCGGTAAATCACACCCTATGTATGTGGTTTCATGCATAAATTTAGGTTCTTTATTAGGTGAAATGGAAAGATATTCCGAAGCCGAAAATTTATTGTTAGAAGCAAAAAATATAGAGATAGAAAATAAAAGAGAAGCCCAAAAATACTTTAACAATATATGTAATAATCTTGGAAAATTGTATTTGAACATGGGTAAATACGATGAGGTAGAAAAGAATTTACTAGAAGCATTGTCCGGCATTGAAAGAGTTTATGGAAAGATAAACGAAAAATACATTCTGACTTGCCAAAACCTGTCTTCATGTTATATTCGGATGAAAAAACTTGATGAAGCAGAGAGATATTTAAAGCAGGCTGAGAGTATTGTGTCTTCACTGGAAAAAAGTAATCCTTCCTATATGGTAGTTTTAAGTGGGTTTGTAGACTTATTTATTGCTCAGAAGAGATATGATAAAGCACATCAAACCTTTAATGAGCTTATATCATTGATTTTGAAAGATATACAGAAGAATTTTACGGGTTTGTCAGAGGTAGAAAAAGAAAATTATGTTAAAGAAAAATTAGAGGATATATCCGGTAAATTTCAGGGATTTGTCTGTGATTACTACAACAAGAACAAATCCGTAACAGAGCTGGCTTATGATTTTACAATAAATACTAAGGGATTGATACTTAATAGTTCAGAAAAAATAAAACAATCTATCATGAATAGCAAAGATGAAGAGTTGAAAAAAAAATTCATAGAATGGAAGCAAATGAAGGATAGGTTTAGTAAGTATCAAGGTTTGGGTCCTGAACAGCAAAAGCAGATTAAAATCAACTTGGATAGTATTGTTCAAAAGATAAATGAGTATGAAAAAGAACTATCGTTTAAGAGCAAATATTTTAGCAAGTTCGTAAATGAGGCACTATTTTCATGGAAAGATATTCAAAATCATTTGAATAGAAATCAAGCAGCTGTTGAAATTGTTCGTGTAAGTTTTGAGGATTACTTAGGCTTTAGGCGAGATAGTGTTTTATACATGGCTATGATTGTTAAAAAATCATCTTCGTATCCTGAACTTGTAATTTTAAAGAATGGAAAAGAACTTGAGAACAAATTTTTTACTTATTACAAGCGTAGCATAGCTGCCAAAATAAAAGATGAAGAGAGCTATAATGTTTTTTGGAAACCTATTGCCCAAAGGCTTAGAGGTATAAAAACTGTGTACTTTTCTCCTGATGGAATTTATCATCAAATAAATCTTTCTACACTACAAAACCCTGATAACCAAAAATATGTTTTTGATGAAATACAAATTATCAATGTAACTAACACCAAAGATATTTTAGAAAAAAATAGATCTACTGACAAGAACAGCTACTTTATTGGAAATCCTAAATTTGACCTCAATTTAGATATCCAAAATAATGAGAAAGACCCTAAACAGCGCAGTATTGATGATTTACCTCAATTAGAGGGTGCAGAAAATGAAGTTAAGCAAATTTCTGTGCTTTTACCCAAAGCAAACCTTATTACAGGCATAAATGCGACTGAGGAATATGTAAAGTCTATTCAGAATCCACGTATTTTGCATATTGCTACTCATGGGTATTTCAAAAAAGGTAAGTATCAAAGTTCTACACAAGCCATGCTTAATGCAGGATTATTTTTTGCGGGTGTCGTAGATTATGATAGAATGCAGATTCGCCCACTGAATAAAGATGATGGCAAACTCACAGCATTTGAAGTAATGAACATGGAATTAGACAGCACAGAATTAGTGGTATTAAGTGCTTGTGAAACAGGATTAGGTAAAGCAAGTAAAGAAGGGGTTTATGGTTTGCAGCGGGCATTCAAGGTAGCTGGGGCACAAAGTATTGTCATGAGTTTATGGAAAGTGAATGATGAAGCTACACAATTACTAATGACTAAATTTTATGAGAATTGGCAAAAGAAAAATATGTCTAAGCGTGAAGCGTTTGAGATGGCACAAAGAGAGACTCGCGAGCAATACAAAGAACCATATTACTGGGGGGCTTTTGTGATGATTGAATAAACTATATTTGATTTCATTGATAAATAAGCACACATTCTAGTATTTCTACTTTATGTGAAGCAAAAAATAAACTCATGCAATATACACTTTTATTAGCAAATAAATTAGACTATCAGGATATCTTGATCCTTTATACTCTTTTGATAAATACTTTTACTCAATCAGATTACGGTTTTGCTTTGAATTATAGATATTATTTTTATTTTTCAAAATAAACTCTTACCTTTAAGCCATGAAATTAGATATCATATTCATCCTCCTAATCGCTGTGCTTTTTAATGCCGCTTGTGGCGGAGGCAAAAATAAAACTAAAAAAAGTAATCAAAAAGAAACTTTTGTATCTGCCGTAGGAATGGGATGCGAAATGAAACAAGAAGTATATGACCGCGCTATGGTATTTGAACCCCTTGCCAAAGAGTCTAAAAAGTATCACATTCCAAGTAGAGTGTCCTTAGAAAAATATGCACCTACGCCTAAAAACCAAGGTGCGCAAGGCTCCTGTGTTGGTTTCTCATCCTGTTATGCAGCCCGTAGTATTCTTTATTCGATTGCCACAGGTAAAGACCCTAACGAAGTTAATTTCAGCCCTGCATACGTATATAATCAAATAAAAGTCGCTGGCTGTACAGAAGGGTCCTATATTCTTGACGCAATGAATAAACTCAGAGATGAGGGTGTTCTACCTTTGTCTGAATTTCCATACAATGAAAATGACTGCAATAAACTGCCTACTAATGAGCAAAAACAAAAAGCAGGAGCTTATAAAACCTTAGGCTATACACGTTTGACAAAATCAGATAACAATTATGAAATAGACCTTGAAGCACTTAAACAAAATGTTGCACAAGGCTCACCTGTGGTATTAGCTATGCCCGTTGGGGGTAGTTTTTATGAATTGCGTGGTAAAAAGATATGGCGACCTAATCAATCCGATTGGGTAGAAATTAACAGATACAAAAACCGACAACCCAGCAAATTTGGCGGACACGCCATGTGCTTGATTGGATATGATGACAACCTAGAAGGGGGATGCGTACAAATTATGAATAGCTGGGGTACAGATTTTGGAGAAAATGGATTCTTCTGGATGACTTACAATGACTTTTTAGCTTGCTGCCGTGAAGCTTATGCGCTTCACCCTATGGGTTCTATCAAGATAGATGATAATAATAACGTAGAAATACAAAAAACCCCTGATTTTGAAGCAGAAATCGCTTTATATGTAAAAAAAGAAAAAGCTTACTTCCCTCTCAAATACAAAAGTGGATATACATTTGCCACCCCGCAAAGAATGCCTAAAAATACCCGATTCAAAATTGAACTTACTAATAATTCCGTATGCTATGCCTATGTAATTGGACAAGAAACAGATGGCAGTAGTTACATTCTATTCCCTTACACTAAAAAACACTCCCCATATTTTGGTATTACAGGCACAAGGCTATTTCCCAAAGAGGAAAGTATGAGATTAGATGAAATAGGTAATAAAGACTACATGGCAATCATACTCAGTAAAGACGAACTAAATATCCAAGAAATCAACGAGCGAATCAGTAAGAGTACAGCACCAACATACGAACAACGCATACGAGAGGTACTACAACAAGATTTAATCCCTATAAAAGACATTCAATTTGAGGTAAGTGCTGATGGGGTAGGTGCTAAATTCTCTGCAAATAGCAAAGACAAAAATGCTTTGTTTATGGTGATAGAGATAAATAAACAATAAAACTGATAGCCGAACTAGGTAAAAAAAGACTAAATTAGAACGATTTCTGGGCGTGTCCTTGCCTGCGTTTCGCTAATGCTCATGCAGGCAAGGTCGGCGTGCTATGGGCTGCGCTTCGCTTCGGTGCTACGCTGCGCTTCGCACTGCTGACGCACCCTCCGCATGCCTCACGCAAGTTGCTATTAAACTAAACCTACCTATTCAAATTTTAACCTTCTAAGTGCCTGAAAATGAACATTAAACAAGATAAAAATATACTTAACCTTGTAAGTCATTGAAAATGAATTCAAAATAAGGTAAAATTTTGGGAATCACGATTAAAGTGTTCTAAAAAATGTATCTATTCAAGGTTCAACTTTGTATATGCTTCAAAATCAATCTAAAACAAGACAAAATAAGAAGACTTGAAACAAGGTAAAAATTTTTAACTTTGTAAGTATCTGTTAATGAGCATCAAACAAGGTAAAGCAAGGATATGTATAAAAACCAGGTAAAACGTCAAAATAAAGCTTGCGTGAGGGATACGGAGCATGCCGTTAGGCAGTGCGAAGCGCAGCGTAGCACCGAAGCGAACGCGTAGTGCGCAGTAGCCCGACCCGAGCGCAGCGAAGGGACACGCCCAAAAATAAACAACCTATCTTCATAAAACTATTCAATAAAGGCTGATATTCAAAAATGCCATTTCTGATAATAAAAAAGAGGCTCGTAATGTAGCCTCTACATTACTGTTTGTTGAGTATCAGTTGAAATACTTACCGAATACATTTCGCAGTATAACGGGTTTTCTGGGTTTAGATTTGATGGTAAAGTCATAAGATAACATGATCTCATGAGAACCCCTACTATAAGGATTTAACCCTGATAAGGTATAATCATACGAGTAACCAAAGCGTAAAGGTATATTAGGTAGTCTTGCACCTATGAGTCCTGCAATAGCATCATTGCTACCAATACGATATAAAACGCCTGCAGTGAGAATTTTGTAATTTACATTCGCATTAACAGCATACTGTGCTTTAACGCCATCAAAAAGGATGAACGTAGAAGGAGTTAAATGAAAATCGTTTTCTTCATTAAACATGATTTTATAGCCTGCGGTCAAAAAGTAGTTTCTACTTAAATTAGTAGCAGAGCCATTAACAAATTCGATTTTACTTTCTAATAAATGCGAGGTGGAAATACCAGCATATAAAGTAGGACTAATATAATATAGCCCTGCACCAAGGTCAGGAACAATTTTAGATGTGTTGGTAGTAGGAATGAGAGGGTCGTTTTGGTCTATGGGATTCCAATTAGTGCCTATGCTTTTTTGATATGCACCCCCGTTTACACCAATTTGTAGTGCTTTGTCTTCAGCTAAATTTAGGCGAAATGCGTAAGATAATAAACCACCCACAGTATGCCACTGACCCAATTGATCGCTGACAATATGAGCACCTACACCTCCTCTTAATGCTTTTATAGGACCGTTTGCACTAAAAGTAAATGTACTAGGCTGTTCAGGTACATTCACCCATTGACTACGGTATAAACCAGTTAAGTTCCAAACTTGTCTTGCACCCACGTACGCAGGGTTATAGACTTGTTGATTATACATATAATGCGTAAATTGTGGGTCTTGCTGCGCATAAATTGTGCTTGTCAGAATGCACGCAAGGGATAGATACACGATATTTTTCATTGCTTTAGTATTACTTATTAAATCTGATACCAACTTGCTTTTGAATGTAAAAATACTAAGTATTTCTAATAAAGCAAAATCATCTTTATTTTTTTCTTAAAACTGTGTTAATTTTGAATGCAGTAATTTATTTTTTCGAGAGTTTATGTTAGCGACCAAAAAATAATTTTGGTGTCTTCAACAATATCCTCCGATTGGATTACTGCACGCTACTTTGGCACCTTGCACTGCTTTGCAGCATGTTCCATAGCCCTTCACGCAGTTTAACCTTGGATGCCAGATCTCCGGCTTATTTTTATCATAATTTGGTTTTGCTCTATTTGGTGTTCATTATCAAATAGTTATGAGATTAAACCTTCAATAACCGAACTTAGTGTACTTGCAAAGATATCTGCGTGAGGCATGCGAAGGGCAAGCCGTCAGGCTTGGTGCGAAGCAAAGCGCAGCCCGCAGCACGCCGTCCTTGCCCACACAAGCGCAGCAAGACGTGGGCAAGGACGCACCCAAAAAGTAAAAAATAAATTATTAGGCTTAATATCTTACATAAATAAACCCCTACCTGTAAAATATGAATAGTAACACGCTATTCCAAAGTTTTTAATACGTATTCTAAAATATCTAATGCGTTACTCAACTCTTGTTGCGTAATAACCAGCGGAGGTGCAAAACGAAGTTTATGCTCTGCGTATAAGAACCAATCTATCAGTAAACCGTGCAACATTGCTTTCTCTACTGCTTTTCGAACGGTATCAAAGTCAATAAGCTCTATAGACCATAATAAACCTATACCCTGATACCCTAATATGTTCGTAAAACGCTCTAATCTTTGTTCGATATATTTGCCTTTACTTTGCACAGAAGATAAAAAACCCTCTTCGGTAATCACTTGTAAAGTAGCTAAACTAGCTGCACAGCATACAGGATGCCCTCCAAAGGTAGTAATGTGTCCCAGGATAGGTTCGTATGCTAATGTCTGCATAACCTTCTTTTCTGCGATAAAAGCCCCGATAGGCATACCTCCGCCCATACCTTTTGCGGTCAATAAAATGTCTGGGATAATGCCTACTTGCTCAAAGTAAAACAACGTTCCTGTCCGCCCAAAACCTGTCTGTATTTCATCGAAAATAAGTAAAGCACCTACTTCATTACACTTCTGACGTAATTGTTGTAAATACATTTTAGAGGGTATTTTTATACCTGCTTCGGCTTGGATGGGTTCTATCAACACGGCTGCTGTGTTTTTATCTATGCTTTTTAAACAGCACTCACTATTTAGTAATGCAAACTCTACATGAGGTAACAAAGGTTCATACCTGTACTTAAAAGTATATGAACCATTAACACTCATAGATCCAAGCGTACTACCGTGATAGCTTTGATGAAATGCTATTATTTTCTTTCGGCTTGTATAGCGCTTTGCTAATTTGATAGCGCCTTCCACTGCTTCACTACCCGAATTGACAAAATACACACTATTAAGAGTATCAGGTAAATGATGACACAATAAAGCAGCTAACTCCACCTGTGGCGATTGAATATGTTCACCGTATACCATAGTGTGTAAATACTTGGTACATTGCTTTTCAATGGCTTCTAATACCTTAGGATGCCTATGTCCGATATTACTTACAGAAATACCACTTATACAATCTATGTAAGCCTTACCTTGGGTATCGTATATGTAAATTCCTTCCGCTTTGTCCACAGGTAATGCAAGTGGAGTTGGACTTGTTTGTGCTACGTATTGGTAAAATAGTTCTCGAATGTTTGGCATGTAACAAGTATATCAATTTTTTGATTTTATTTTTCATCTGCGTAACACAAAACCCTATATTAGGTCTAAAAAACAATTTTATTTTTGGGCGTGTCCCTTTGCTGCGCTTCGGGTCGGCGTGCTGCGGGCTGCGCTATCGCTTCGGTGCTACGCACTGCTCATGCACCCTCCGCATGCCTCACGCAAGCTGCTTTTTGATGTTTTACCCCATTTGTAGATATACCTTTGCTTTACCCTGTTTTAATTTGATTATCAAATATTTACAAGGTTAAAATTTTTTACCTTGTTCGGAAGTATGTTTATTTTATCTTGTTTAATGTTCATTTTCAAGTATTTACAAGATTATGGTTCAAATAAATGGGATTAGTTTATTGGCAGCTTGCGTGAGGCATGCGGAGGGCAAGCCGTCAGGCTTGGTGCGAAGCCACCCGCACACACTCTCACTCTTGCCCAGGGGGTGGGCGGGTAGGGGCGTAACACCGTTAGCCCGTAGCACGCCGACCTTGTGGGCATACGCGCAGCGTAACGCCCACAAGGACACGCCAAAAAAATTAAAACTTAACTTCTGAAAATGGCTTTTTGCGTAAAGAAAAATTTGAGGTTCTTTTAAGAATTTTTTATAGATTTGTAAGGTTAAAAAGTAGTATGATGCAAGCAGAAAAAGTAGCGGCGCCACCCTTCACCGCGCCCGACTATTATTTGATAGATGAATTACTTACAGAAGAGCATAAATTAATACGCAATTCCGTACGTCAGTGGGTAGATGAGCATATCATACCGATTATAGACGAGTATTGTCAAAAAGCGGAGACACCTAAACATTTAATTCCTTTGATGGGAAAGATGGGCATATTCGGACCGACCATACCCCAAGAGTATGGTGGAGGAGGTTTAGATTACATATCTTATGGCTTGATTATGCAAGAGATTGAACGCGGCGACTCGGGTATCCGTTCTATGGCATCGGTTCAAAGTTCTTTGGTAATGTTCCCTATTTATGCCTACGGTTCGGAAGAGCAGAAAAGAAAGTATTTGCCTAAATTAGCCAAAGGTGAGTACATGGGTTGTTTTGGTTTGACTGAACCTGATTATGGTTCGAATCCTGGAGGCATGCTAACCCATTTCAAAGATATGGGAGATTACTACCTGCTCAATGGTACGAAAATGTGGATTTCTAACGCGCCCTTCGCAGATATAGCAATTGTATGGGCAAAAAATGAAGCAGGTCGCATACACGGACTAATCGTAGAGCGAGGTATGGAAGGTTTTTCTACCCCTGAAATGAAAAATAAATGGTCTTTACGAGCCTCTGCAACAGGAGAACTTATTTTTCAAGATGTAAAAGTACCCAAGTCTAATTTGTTACCTGGTGTATCGGGGCTAAGAGGTCCTTTATCTTGTTTGGACAATGCAAGATATGGTATCTCATGGGGTGCTATTGGTGCAGCTATGGCTTGTTATGACTCTGCTTTGCAGTATGCTAAATCTCGCATTCAGTTTGATAGACCTATTGCTGCCTATCAACTTACTCAAAAGAAGTTAGCGGAAATGCTTACAGAAATTACCA
Organism: Bacteroidia bacterium; assembly: GCA_025057675.1. Taxonomy (GTDB): domain Bacteria; phylum Bacteroidota; class Bacteroidia; order JANWVE01; family JANWVE01; genus JANWVE01. The sequence continues at coordinate 4,964 of JANWVE010000034.1, read as the reverse complement.
AAGCGCAATTATTAGCATGGCGGCTCGGAGTCTTGAAAAACGAAGGTAGAGCTACCTCCGCACAAATTTCTATGGCAAAGCGTAACAATGTAAATATGGCATTAGAGGTAGCCCGTGAAGCCCGCCAGATCCACGGCGGCAACGGTATAATGGGCGAGTACCCTATTATGCGCCACATGATGAATCTTGAGTCTGTTATCACTTACGAGGGTACGCATGATATTCATTTGCTTATTACAGGTATGGATATTACGGGTATTCCTGCTTTTAGAATTGATGGAAAGTAAAACTAAAAGAAATGAGAATTTTTTTGGGCGTGTCCTTGTGGGCGTTTCACTGCGCTCATGCCCACAAGGTCGGCGTGCTGCGGGCTGCGCTATCGCTTCGGTGCTTCGCACTGCTAATGCACCCTCCGCATGCCTCACGCAAGCCGCTCATAGACTAAGTCTACTTATCCAAAATTTACTCTTGTAAGTAGTCGGTATTCAAAATAAAAACAAGATAGAGATATAGCGTTCAGGGTTGAAAGAATATCAATGAGCCCGAGCTGCGTGATGTGCAGAGTGGTTCAGCACAAGCACAACGGGTATCGCGCAAAATTACACCAAAATGATGGTGTCTCTTGCCAGACTTGACTGAGTTAAAGTTCGTTTATTAGCTACAAAACTGTGTTTTAAGACCAATCATTCTCTGGTCAAGTACCGTGCAATTACTAACTTTTGGATTTCAGTAGTCCCTTCATAAATTTCAGTAATTTTGCTATCTCGTAGTAGGCGTTCTACGTGATATTCTTTAACGTAGCCATATCCACCATGGATCTGGACGGCTTCTAGCGCGCATTTCACGGCGGCACGTGAGGCAAACAGTTTTGCCATAGACGCCGCCATTCCTATCGGTTGATGCTGGTCTTTGAGCCAAGCAGCTTTGAAACATAATAGCCGTGCAGCTTCTACTTCGGTGGCCATGTCGGCGAGCTTAAACTGAATAGCTTGCAACTGATTGATAGCCTTACCAAAAGCTTTACGTTGCGCAGAGTATCTTAAAGCAAGTTCTAACGAACCTGATGCAATACCTAGAGCTTGTGCGGCAATACCTATACGCCCGCCATCTAAAACCTGCATGGCAAATTTGAATCCAAACCCTTCCTCACCAAGTCTATTTTCTTTGGGTACAATTACATTTTCAAATTGCAACGAACATGTATCAGACCCGCGTATACCGAGCTTATTTTCTTTGACGCCCTGTGTAAATCCTTTTTGTCCTTTTTCAACAATTAAACAGTTAATTCCTCTATGTCCTTTGCTGCGGTCAGTTTGTGCCATCACTAGATATACAGAAGCAGTGTGTCCGTTGGTAATCCAATTTTTTGTACCATTGAGCACATAATGGTCGCCTTTATCCTCTGCAGTGGTATTTTGAGAGGTGGCATCTGAACCTGCTTCGGGTTCTGACAAGCAAAAAGCACCAATGATTTTACCTTGTGCCAAAGGAACTAAATATTTACGTTTCTGTTCCTCAGTGCCGTATTTTTCTAATCCCCAGCATACTAAAGAGTTATTTACAGACATACATACAGAGGTAGAGGCATCTATTTTAGATATCTCCTCCATAGCTAAGACATAAGAGATTGTGTCCATACCTGCTCCACCATACTCGGGGCTGACCATCATCCCCATAAAGCCCAATTCTCCTAATTTTTTAATCTGTTCATGAGGAAATTCTTGTTTCTCATCTCTTTCAATTACCCCTGGAAGTAGTTCTTTTTGGGCAAATTCTCTTGCCGCATCACGTACTGCTATTTGCTCTTCGGTTAGTTCAAAATACATATTTTTCTTACTTAATTTGAAATTGTGGCAATATAACAATGTTTTTACAAAACGCAAAAGTTCTTTTTTACTTTTTTGGGCGTGTCCCTCGCTAATGCTCGGGTCGGGCTACTGCGCACTATGCTATCGCTTCGGTGCTACGCTATCGCTCCGCACTGCCTAACGGCATGCTCCGTATCCCTCACGCAAGCTGTATTTTGACGCTTTACTTTGTTTTTATACCCGCTTTTGCTTTACCTCGTTTAATGCTCATTATCAAATACTTACAAGGTTAGAATTTTTTACTTGGTTTTAAGCATACTTACTTTTCCTTATTTTGTGTTGATTTTCAAGCATATACAAGGTTAAACTTTGAATACATAGACTTTACACTACTCTTTAACTTCGAGTATTAGATTTTTACTTTATTTTGTGTTCGTTTTCAACGAGTTACAAGGATAAAATATATTTTTACATTTTTTAACATTGATTATCAAGTAGTTACAGGGTTAAGGTTTGAGTAAGTAGGATCAGTATAGTTGCGGCGTTATCGCGTGAGGCATGCGGAGGGCGTGCGTCAGCACGGTGCGAAGCCCCCCGCACACACTCAAACCCTTGCCCAGGGGGTGGGCGGGTGGGGCGCAGCACCGAAGCGATAGCGTAGCCCGTAGCACGCCGACCCGAGCGCAGCGAAGGGACACGCCCAAAAAATATAAAAAACTAAACTTGTATCTCTACTAAATACAAACCTTGAAAGATATATCCCTTTTTTTAGTATATTAGCCGTATGAAACAACTGCATCTGCTTTTTGTGCTATTCTGGATAAGTAAAGCTATCTACGGCAACGAAATCCTTGTTTATATGGATAATCACCAGAAAGATCACTTGAAGGCTTACGGAATTGCTTATTATGTACTTAAAAACCAAGTTAATGTAGATTGGTTACTGAATTATAGAGGGGGTTCATTCATGTTTGCTTATCGGTCTGATTTTGAAAACGAACTTCGGGTAAGAAACGTATCCTACCAAGTCATTAGCGACGCCCAAGCAAATGCTATTCGGACTGAAATTCAAAAAGAAGACGTGAACATGGATGTCATGCGGTTGGAAGTACCTCCCAAAGTAGCTGTGTTCACCCCAAAAGATAAACTCCCTTGGGATGACGCAGTAACCCTTGCCCTTACTTACGCAGAAATCCCTTACGACAAAGTTTTTATAGAAGAAATACTTACAGGCAAACTCAAAGACTACGATTGGCTACACCTCCATCATGAAGATTTTACAGGACAATACGGTAAGTTCTGGGCAAGTCAAGGTGCAATGCCTTGGTACAAAGAACAAGTAAATACATACGAAACAATGGCAAAAAAATTCGGCTATACCAAAGTATCCAAAATGGAACTCGCGGTAGTAATGGAAATTAAAAAATTCGTAGCTAGTGGCGGATTCCTTTTTGCAATGTGTTCTGCCACGGATACCTATGACATTGCTCTGTCCGCAGCTGACACGGATATCTGCCCCTCTGTATTCGACCACGATGATATAGACCCTCAAGCTACCCAAAAATTAAATTTCAAAAATACACTCGCCTTTAAAGATTTCAATATCAGCTTTAACCCTATTGAATACGAACACTCCGATATTGACGCTACTAATACCATCAGCAGGTACATGAACGAAACTAACGACTTTTTTACCTTGTTTGAATTCTCTGCTAAATGGGACCCCGTACCCTCTATGCTGTGCCAAAACCACACCTTGATAATACCCGGTTTTATGGGACAAACCACAGCTTTTATGAAAAAATACATTAAATCAGATGTTTTGATTATGGGGGAGTACAAAAATTTAGAGGTAGCTAAATACATTCACGGTAATTACGGTAAAGGCACTTGGACATGGTACGGCGGACATGACCCCGAAGATTATCAGCACTTTGTACATGACCCTCCCACCGATTTATCTTTGCATAAAAACTCACCTGGTTACAGACTTATTTTGAATAATATCCTCTTTCCCGCAGCTAAAAAGAAAAAACAGAAAACTTAATTTTTCAATGATAGATTACAACAGTTTCAAAAACTACCTCAAATACGAGAAAAAATATACCCAAAACACTATTATTGCATACAGCAAAGACATTGAACAGTTCTTGAATTTTATTCTAAAAGAACACCCCGACGCCCCTAAATATCTATCTCCTGAACATGTTATCTTTAAGGTTACTCATAAAGAGGTACGAAGGTGGATAGTGGATTTAATGGAAAAGAAACTATCCCGCCGTTCTATCAGTAGAAAATTAGCTTCGATAGGTACGTTTTACCGCTTTTACAAGCGTACAGGTCTAACGCACCATAACCCTACGGAAAACATTAACTTACCACCCTTAGACAAAAAAATCCCTGTTTTTATTCCTGAACCTGATATAAAATTCTTGTTAGATGAAGTTGAATTTGGTGATGACTTTGAAGGGTTGAGAGATAGAGCTGTAATGGAACTCTTATACGGATGTGGCTTGCGTTTAAGTGAATGTACGTATTTATTACTTATGCATATTAACTTTGAAAAAATGCAATTAAAAGTATGGGGAAAGGGTAAAAAACAAAGGATAGTTCCGTTCAATGAAGCCGTAGCCGCAGTATTACAAAAGTACTTAGCGGCTAGACAGCAGATTCTTTCTTCTTACCATGTCCAAACGGACTATTTGTTCATTCGCAAAAATGGAAAGCCTGCGTATCCTAAGCTGATTTATCGTATAGTAAAGCATTATCTTACCCACTTAAATAGCACTACCAAGACAAACCCTCATGTACTACGGCACACGTTTGCCACTCATTTACTCAATCAAGGTGCGGATATATATACCATTAAAGAACTTTTAGGACACAGTTCGCTCAATGCTACGCAAATTTATACCCACAACTCTATTGAACGGTTAAAAAAAGTCTTTCAGGATTTTCATCCTCGTGCGAGTAAAGAAAATAAAAAAACTGATAAATAAAATTAAACTGTGTTGATTGTGCTAATTCTAAACATGCTATTTTGCTAATTAAATTTTATTTTGGGCGTGTCCCTCGCTATCGCTCGGGTCGGCGTGCTGCGGGCTGCGCTATCGCTTCGGTGCTACGCTGCGCTCCGCACTGCTGACGCACCCTCCG
>JANWVE010000033.1 GCA_025057675.1 Bacteroidia bacterium | reverse complement strand
ACCAGCAGGAATTAGAGACACTAATTTCTTGGAATTTTCATGTCCATAAGTCTAAAACCTCTTTCCATTGAGTATAAAATATAAAAAAATCTTGTTGGTAAGATATCTTAATATGCTTATTTTTGCCGTAGCCAAATAAGAACAACTATGGATAATATCAATAGTACGAATGCCGAAGCTTGTCCTTTCATGGGCAACGGGCATCAAAATGGGCATGGATTAGGAACTAAAAATTACCATTGGTGGCCCAACCGATTAAACTTGCATATCCTTAGGCAACACTCTTCCTTGTCCAATCCAATGGACGAGGATTTTGACTACAAGAAGGCGTTTCAAAGCTTAGACTACGACGCCCTCAAACAAGATTTACATGCCCTCATGACCGATAGCCAAGAATGGTGGCCCGCCGACTTTGGACACTACGGACCCTTATTTATTCGGATGGCTTGGCATGCCGCAGGTACATACCGTATTTCTGATGGTAGAGGGGGCGCCGCAGGAGGATTCCAACGTTTTGCTCCTCTTAACAGTTGGCCAGACAACATAAATTTGGACAAAGCACGCCGTTTATTGTGGCCTATCAAGCAAAAGTACGGCAATAAAATCTCTTGGGCTGATTTGTTAATCCTTGCAGGTAATGTAGCATTAGAATCCATGGGCTTTAAGACCTTTGGATTTGGCGGAGGACGCGAAGATGCTTGGGAACCCGACGAAAGTATTAACTGGGGTCCTGAAACACAATGGCTGGCTAATCAACGCTATCATGGAGAAAGAGAATTAGAAAACCCTTATGCCGCTGTTCAAATGGGTTTAATCTACGTTAATCCCGAAGGACCTGACGGAAAACCTGACCCATTAGCCGCAGCCAAAGATATCCGCGAAACTTTCAGGCGCATGGCTATGAACGACGAGGAGACTGTTGCACTTATTGCAGGTGGGCATACCTTCGGCAAGTGTCACGGAGCAGGCGATGCTAAACTTCTAGAAGCAGAACCCGAAGGCGCACCTATTGAACTTATGGGCTTAGGCTGGAATAGCAAACACAAATCAGGTAAAGCAGGAGATACTATTACCAGCGGAATTGAACTTACTTGGACTAGAACCCCCGCAAAATGGAGTAATGACTATTTCAAACATCTTTTTGAATATGAGTGGGAACTTACTAAAAGTCCCGCAGGCGCTTGGCAATGGGTAGCCAAAAATGCAGAAGCTATCATCCCTGACGCCCATGACCCTAATGTTAAACACAAACCTGGTATGCTTACCACAGATTTAGCGCTTAGATACGACCCTGTATATGAAAAAATATCACGCCGTTTCTATGAAAATCCTGACGCTTTTGCTGATGCTTTTGCCCGCGCTTGGTTCAAACTCACCCATAGAGATATGGGACCCAAAACACGCTACTTGGGCAAAGAAGTACCTAAAGAGGACTTAATTTGGCAAGACCCTATTCCAGCAGTAAATCACAAATTGGTAGATGAAAATGATGTAAAAGACCTAAAAAAACGTATTTTAACCTCGGGTTTATCTATCTCTGAATTAGTTACTACTGCTTGGGCATCAGCTTCTACTTTCCGTAACTCTGATAAACGGGGAGGAGCTAATGGTGCAAGAATTCGCTTAGAACCTCAAAGAAATTGGGAAGTAAATAATCCTGCACGGTTAAACAAAGTTCTTTCTACTTTGGAGAAGATACAAGCAGAGTTCAACAGTGCTCAAAAAGATGGCAAAAAAATATCTCTTGCCGATTTAATTGTATTAGGCGGATGTGCTGCCATTGAAGAAGCCGCTCGCAAAGCAGGACATAACATCACTGTACCCTTCAAACCAGGTAGAATGGATGCTACTGCCGAACAAACAGACGCAGAATCTTTTGCTGTGCTAGAACCTATCGCGGATGGCTTCCGTAATTATGCAAAAGGTAACTCAGGGGCTTGTGCCGAGCATATCCTTGTAGACAAAGCACAATTACTTACTCTTACTGCACCTGAAATGACGGTACTCATTGGTGGCATGCGCGTCTTAAAAGCAAATTACGACGGTTCTGATTATGGTGTATTCACACAGAATCCAGAAACGCTTACTAATGACTTCTTTGTCAATCTTCTTGACATGGATACTGAATGGAAGCCAGTGGATGAAAAAAGAACCAAATTTGAAGGACACAGCCGTAAAACAGGAATGCTCAAATGGCGTGCTACCCGCGTAGATTTAATTTTTGGGTCTAACAGTGAGCTAAGATCTATTGCAGAGGTATATGCTTGTGTAGATGGTAAGGAAAAATTTGTTAAAGATTTTGTTAAAGCATGGGATAAGGTCATGAATCTTGACCGTTTTTAATTAAACCTCAAATAAATACAGGACACGGAGTATAATCACGCTCCGTGTTTTTTATTTTAGATTAAGAAGTCTAAAAAATAAATTCACTTTTGGGCGTGTCCCTCGCTAACGCTCGGGTCGGGCTACTGCGCACTACGCTATCGCTCGGTGCTGCGCTATCGCTCCGCACTGCCTGACGGCATGCTCCGTATCCCTCACGCAAGCAGTATTTCAACGTTTTACTTTTTTTATGCATAGATTTGCTTTACCTTGTTCAGTGTTGATTATCAAATACTTACAACGTTAAAATTTTTTACTTTATTTTATTTTAACTGTGCTCGTTTTACCTTATTTTGTATTCATTTTCAATGGTTTACAAAGTAAAACCTTGAGATGAACTTCTTACAACCCTTCAATCCTGAATATACAAGTTTTATCTTTGTAGAGATGCCTTTGCTTGTTTGATCTAAGAGGATTAAATATATTGTCAAGTATTTACAAGGTTAAGGTTTGAATAAGCACAGTTAGTTTACTTGCTGCTTGCGTGAGGCATGCGGAGGGCGTGCGTCAGCACGGTGCGAAGCCCCTCGCACAATCCATTGACTCTTGCCCAGGGGTGGGGCGCAGCACCGTTAGCCCGTAGCACGCCGACCTTGTGGGCATACGCGCAGCGTAACGCCCACAAGGACACGCCCAAAAATATCTAAACTTAAACTTTAGATGCTACTTTATCCAATACTTACCTTACTTTTCTTTTTCATACATCCTATGTATAACTGTATTAAAATTTTGATAAACCTCGTAACTTTGTGCGTTATATGGACAAAATAAGCATTTTCTGGTTCCGCAGAGACTTACGTATTTATGATAATACAGCTCTGTATCATGCTTTAAGCCGAGATACGCAGGTACTACCTATATTCATTTTTGATACTAACATTTTAGATAGACTTCCTTCCAAGCAAGATAGGCGTGTTCAGTTTATTTATGAAGCCCTTAAAGAAATAAAATCTCAAGTTCCCTCATTAAGAATATATCACGGCAAGCCAATAGAAATATGGCAAAAAATTATAAGCGAGTTCAAGGTAGAGAGTGTATTTGCCAACCACGATTACGAACCTTACGCACGAGAACGCGACTCGCTTATCCAAGATTTTTTAAAGAGTAAAAATATACCTTTCTACACTTATAAGGACCAAGTTATTTTTGAAAAAGATGAACTCCTCAAAGAAGACGGATCCCCCTACACTGTTTACACACCCTACATGAAAAAATGGCGTTCTAAGCTTAAAATGGAATATCTCAATCCGTTACCCTCAGAGAAGTTGGTATACAATTTCTACAAACAACCTGCTCCCTTCCCTAAACTTCAAGATATAGGTTTTATTCCAGATAACAGCTTTGAGTTTCCTAAGAAAGAGATATCCTCAAAAATCATTCAAGAATATAAGCAAAATAGGGATATCCCTGGAATTCAAGGTACATCAAGGTTAAGTGTGCATATTCGGTTTGGTACGCGCAGTGTGAGAGAGTTAATTAGAAAAGCTTTCACTTTGAGTGAAACGTGGGTTAATGAAATGATATGGCGAGAGTTTTATATGATGATTTTATGGCACTTTCCGCAAGTGGTAGAAAAGGCTTTCAAACCAGAGTATGATAATATCGTGTGGGAGAATAATCCTGAACATTTTGAGCTTTGGTGCCAAGGTAAAACGGGATACCCATTAGTAGATGCAGGTATGCGAGAACTCAACGCCACGGGATATATGCACAATCGTGTGCGTATGGTAACAGCAAGTTTTTTAATCAAACATTTACTGATAGACTGGCGATGGGGCGAAAAATATTTCGCTCATAAACTCCTTGATTTTGAACTATCCTCTAATAATGGAGGATGGCAGTGGGTAGCAGGTTCAGGCTGTGATGGCTCGCCTTATTTTAGAGTCTTTAATCCTGTTTTACAACAACAAAAGTTTGACCCTGACCTTGTGTATGTCAAAAAATGGCTGCCCGAATATGGCACTCCTGAATATCCTGCACCTATGATTGAACATGAATTGGCTAAGAAAAGAGTAATAGAAAGATATAGCCAGGTACTGCCTGCGAGAGAAAAAAAAGAGAAAAAGCTATGATATGATAAAAAATCTTTTCAATCTTTTGTTGATAAAAGTCTATCAAATATGAGAATTTATTTTACTTTTTTGGGCGTGTCCCTTCGCTGCGCTTCGGGTCGGCGTGCTGCGGGCTGCGCTATCGCTTCGGTGCTACGCACTGCTGATGCACCCTCCGCATGCCTCACGCAGCAGCATTTTGATATTTTACCTTTTTTATACATGCATTTGCTTTACCTTGTTTAATGTTGATTATCAAAGACTTACAAGGTAAAAATTTTTTATCTTGTTTTACAATATGACTAACGTTTTTCAGATACAAAAAACTGTACTTTTGTACAATATGAAAAAAATAAACGTGAGTCTCTTTTCACTATTGAAAGGGACATTAAGTAAAGCAAACATACAGATTTTTTTAACACTTACAGAGCATGCTGTTAGGCAGTGCGGAGCGATAGCGTAGTGCGGAGTAGCCCGACCCGAGCGCAGCGAGGGACACGCCCAAAAAATTAAAATCCAACCTTGGAAATGAAGTAAAATAAATTTAATTTATCTCTTTGCTGACGAATTTTATTTATTTATGCTCTCAACTCTCTTTTTATTTTTTGATGTTTATTGTATTTGTAATATTGCAAATATGCAGCCTTTAGTCCTTTTTACGCCTAAAATTACTCCAAGATTAGAATATACTTTGCAAGTATGCACACAATACATAAGCAAAATAAAAATAGAACTTACCGATAACCCGAACTACTTTTCTACTGTAATAGGAATTAAGTGGAGTTATGGTCAAATTTTTGAGGACGCTCTGTGCATCTATGCTGATGGCTTATTATGGCAAAACGATATTAAACCCCAGGAATGGTATAAAGACAATCTGTTCATTTGGAGAACCAAAGATATTTGCGGACAATTTCATGTATCAATAGATATCTTTTCTGCGATATTTTATCTTGTTTCAAGGTATGAAGAGTATCTACCTCAGCCGTTAGATATACACGGAAGGATACCTGCAAAAGAACATCTTTTAGTTAAATTTAATTTGCATAGAAAAGCCGTAGTTCATCATTACTGGCAATATCTTTTAGAAGCCTCTCTTCAGTTTTTTGGCTACCATGTTCCTGTAAAGTATCCTGAATATAGTGCTAAAATAACTTTTGATATAGACCATCCCTTTGAATACTTGCGCAAACCTAAACTCATTAACTTGTACGGTTTGGTCAGAGACATAGCTAAAGGAGACTGGGGTACTTTATCACGAAGACTACGTACCTTATCTAAAAAAAATATAGACCGTTTTTATACTTTTGAGTACATTTTCAAACAATTAGAGACGTACTCAAGAGAGAGTTTGTGGTTTATTTTATGCAGTCGGCAGCATCCGTTAGATAGTAGGCATAGTTTGCATCAAAAATTCTATAAAAATTTGATACAAAAAATACTACAAAATAAAGGTCAAATAGGTTTGCATGCGTCCTATCTCACAGGGGGCGAGTATGCCCATTTTTTTATAGAACCTGTATCTTTTGAACGCAATTTTGAACCAGCGTATAATTATCCTTATCAAAAATTGTGTAAAGAGAAATCTTTATTAGAGAGTTTTCTACCGTATATGCTTACCAAAAATAGGCAGCATTTTCTACGCACAAAAATGCCTTTTACTTATCAAAATTTGATTGAAGCAGGTATTCATGAAGACTATTCGATGGGTTATTTTGATGAGGTAGGTTTCAGGGCAGGTATAGCCGTACCTTATCCATTTTTTAATCTTTCTAAAAACACATTTCAAGACCATTTGATGATTTATCCGCTGATAAGCATGGATATAAGTTTACAACAGTATTTAGAATATGACCCCGAGCAGGCTAAGCATATAAGTCTTGAATTAGTTAATGAGGTTAAGTCTGTTAACGGAACTTTTATAGTTCTTTGGCACAATAATAACCTTCATGACCAAGATGAGTGGAAAGGATGGCGCGAAGTATTTGAATATCAATTATCGATAACCTAAAAAATTAGTAAAGTGATTTTTTTATTTTGGGCGTATCCCTTGCGCGGCGAGGGGACACGCCCAAAAAATAATCAACATCATCAAAAAATTTACTAGATTAGGGATAAAACAAAAAGTGTATTTTTTTAGGTTATGTTCTTTGTGTAGTTTTGCAACCCAAGTTATGAAGATACACACTACTCCAATTCCAGATGTATGGGTAATAGAACCACAAGTTTTTTCGGATAGTCGTGGGTATTTTTTTGAAAGCTATCACAGAGATAAATTCAAACAATTAGGTATAAACGCGAATTTTATTCAGGATAACGAGTCTTTATCTCATAAAAATATAGTAAGAGGTTTGCATTTTCAAGCACCACCCTACGCACAAGGTAAATTAGTGCGCGTAGCACAAGGTAAAGTGTACGATGTATGCGTAGATATACGCAAAAACTCTCCTACTTATGGAAAGTATTTTGGTATAGAACTATCCGCAGAGAATCATCTGATGTTGTGGATTCCTGAGGGCTTTGCACATGGTTTCTCGGTTTTAGAGGATAATACTCTGTTCCTGTATAAATGTACAAACATATATCATAGAGGCACGGAGGGGGGAATACTATGGAACGACCCTACCTTGGGAATAGACTGGAAAGTAGATAATCCAATAGTTTCAGAGAAAGATAAACAACTACCCACTTTTGATGCGTTCATTAGTCCTTTCGAATGAGCAGACAGGAACTTAAAAATACAGTAATTTATACCTTTTTGTCTTTTTTACCAGCTACTACGCAGCTGATACTGCTACCCTTATACATGCAAAAACTAAGCGTAGCACAATTTGGTATATTTCAAGGTATGACGATTGTTCAGGTGCTTGTAGCTACTTTATTCGGATTGAGTTTGCACGCCAGCGTAGCACGATATTATTTTAGTTACAGACACGACTCCATTCGGATAAAAGATTATTTAGGTTCTATTTTTTGGTTTTTAACCTTGTTAAGTGCAATAGTTTTTGGGATTGGTTTAATAGCAGGTACATTTTTATTTGACCTCTTTTACAAGAGCGATACTTTGGATTATTATCCGTACGGAATTATAGCTGTAAGTACAGGACTACTGAATGTAACTGTTCCTATGTTTTTGGTAGTATTTAGAATTATACAACATTTGAAGGCCTTTACTTTGATTAGTTTAACCTCATTTCTAGGCAATTTAATTAGCCAAGTTGTGGTTTTAGTATATTTAGATGGTTCTGTTATTAACTTGATGCTGGGTAAATTATGGGTGATTGCTGGGATATATGCTTTTTTAGCCTACTACACTATTACACGATATGGATTTGCTTTGAAAAAAAACTATTTGAAACCTTCTTTGTATTTTGCTGTTCCACTGCTACCATATAGTTTATTGAGTTGGTTTTATATTTTTAATGATAACACTATTATTTTACGTTTTTTAGACGAAGATGCATTAGGGATATACAATTTTGCGGTCAATTTAGCGGCTGCCGTTGAGTTGCTTGTAGTTTCAGTTAGCCAAGCTGTACAACCAAAGATATTTGAGCTTTTTACACAAAAGAAAAATGAACAACAAGTCAAAGATTTACATTTTAACTACAAGATGATTATGGAAATAAGCATTTTAGCGATAGCGGGTCTAGTTTTAATTGGTCAGAACTTATTTTTAATCATACCCAAAGCTGAATATGAGAAAGCAGCTTTATACGTTCCTTTGCTGGGTATTGGGTTTTTGTTCAGAGTGTATCAAATTATTTATACGATGCCTTTATTTTACCAACGTAAAACCCAAGTGTTTTTTTATTTAACATTAGGCTCTGTGGTAGTAGGTTTTGTATTTCATTGGTTTTTAATAGCATATATAGGACTTTGGGCTGCAATATGGGCAGGTGTTTTAGCACGAGCTATTCAAGTACCTGTTTTATATTATCTTGCACAAAAGCACGCTTATTTTAAGTATTCTTTCAAGGATATGTACGCTGTTCCATTGTTTTTTATGAGCATCTTAGGGATAATCAGCTATGTACAAGTATATTGGAATACCTCACTTTGGATAGGTTCTACTTTGTTTTTTGTAGGAGTCTTTGCATACTTCTTGTATTCAAATATACACTTGATACGAAGTAAAATTCACTTGTAAGTAAGATTTTTATAGTTTTGTATTTATTCATGTCAAGTAAAGCAGATAGTTTTTGTTAGTGTTTGATGCTTTGGATAACAGAATAGAAAATAACAAAGTAGTTGCATGAAAGTAGTAATCATAGGCGCAGGTCCTGCGGGTTTAACGGCTACTTATCAGTTATCTAAACAGATAGGTAGACAAGTAGAAAGCGTTCAACTGTATGAAGCAAACAGCTATGTAGGAGGAATGAGTACATCTTTACGTTTATGGAACCAGATTGTAGATTTAGGTCCGCATAGATTTTTTTCTAATGACTCGCAAGTAAATCAACTATGGTTTGAAATAGTAGAAAGTGAATATGAAATGGTTAAGCGTTTAACTCGTATCTACTACAACAAAAAATTTTTTTACTACCCACTTAAACCTTTGAATACCCTTAAAAACCTCGGTACATGGGAAGCACTTCGTTGTGTAGCCAGTTATATTCCATATAAAATGGGGTTACACAAGCAAGATACGGATACGTTTGAAGGTTGGGTTACACAGAAGTTTGGTAAGCGATTGTTTAATATATTTTTCAAGACTTATACAGAAAAACTGTGGGGTATCCCTTGTGATGAGCTAGACGCTGATTTTGCAATGCAGCGCATCAAGAAGCTTTCTTTGTCTGAAGCTATACTTAGTGCTATCAACCTTATTGATAATAAAAAGCATAAAACTTTGGTTGATGAATTTGCATATCCCAAGTATGGTACGGGATACGTGTATCAAAAGATGTATCAAAAATGTGTAGAAATGGGTGCTAAGGTATATTTGCAAACCCCGGTAGGGAGTATAAAGATAGACAAGCAAAAAGTACAGGGTATAGTTTTAAGGGAAGGTAAATTTATACCCGCAGATATAGTTATTTCATCCATGCCTCTTTCGTTGTTAGTTTTACAAATCCCTGACCTACCTGAGCAAATACGCCAAGAGGTGGCAAAGTTAAGATACAGAAATACTATTTTAGTTTATCTCAATGTAGACTCCTCTTATCTTTTTCCTGACCAATGGATATACATTCATGACAAAGACCTGAAAACAGGTAGAGTTACGAATTTTAGAAATTGGCTTCCCACGTTGTACGGAGAGGAAAAGACAACCATTTTATGCATGGAATATTGGTGTTATGATGAAGATGTTTTATGGCAAATGAGCGAGGATGCTTTGATAAATTTAGCTTCACAAGAGTTATACAAAACAGGGTTGGTGTCTCATCATACAAAAGTAATAGCAGGAAAGGTGATAAAGTTGCACAGGTCTTATCCTGTGTATTTTAAGGATTACAAGACTATTTTAGAACCAGTGCAAGACTACATAAATAAGATTGCTAATTTATATGCAATCGGTAGATATGGTGCATACAAGTATAATAACCAAGATCATAGTATTATGATGGGTATTAAAGTAGTGGAGAATGTTTTAAATAACGCTCAGCATGATTTATGGGCTATCAACACGGATTATGACACATATCAGGAGAAGGGTAGTATTAAAGAGCATAAGTGGATTTAATTGAGTGTCTCTATTCATTATCTTAAAGGTGTATAAATTAAAGTTTTGTGGTTGATAGATTTTTTTGGGCGTGTCCTTGTGGGCGTTTCGCTACGCTCATGCCCACAAGGTCGGCGTGCTACGGGCTAACGGTGCTGCGCCCCACCCGCCCACCCCCTGGGCAAAAGTCAAAGCGTGGGCGAGGGGCTTCGCACCAAGCCTGACGGCTTGCCCTCCGCATGCCTCACGCAAGTAGCATGTAGACTAAACTCATTTACATAAAGCATAATCTTGTAAGTGCCTAAAAATGAACACTGAACAAGATAAAAAGTATATTTTAACCTTGTAAATCATTGAAAATCAGTGTAAAGTAAGGTAAAACTTGAATATTCAGAATTAAACAGGTATAGGAGATCTACGTATTCAAGGTTTAACCTTGCAAATACTTGAAAATCAATATAAAATAAGGTAAAGTAACAATATTTCAAACAGGGTAAAAGTCTTTAAATTTGTAAGTGTATGATAATCAGCATTAAACGAGTTAAAGCAAACGTAGGTATATAAATAAGGTAAAACATCAAAAAACTGCTTTGCGTGAGGCATGCGGAGGGTGCGTGAGCAGTGCGGAGCGCAGCGAAGCACCGAAGCGATAGCGCAGCCCGTAGCACGCCGACCCGAAGCGCAGCGAAGGGACACGCCCAAAAATAAACAAATCTAAACCATATCAACAAGGTTAAGGTACAAATTATTGTGTTATTTCTTTAAGTGGTGCTTTTCTAATTCGTAGTAGTAGTTTCGTATCAAATTTTGATAGTCAATGGTATAACCTGGTTGGAGGGATTTGAGCAATTCTCTGCGAATTTGTTCGCGCTGTTTTTCTATTTCAATTTGAGCAGGTGATTTTCTTTCTATTTCTTTGGCTTGTTGGGCTTCTCTTTCGTCGTCGATATCTCTTTCACGCAAAGAACGAGTAGCATTTAGTAACCGCGTAACAATTTGTTGCTGTCTGATAAATGTCTCGGGCGTGATGTTAAAATTCATCAAATCTTTTTCGTTTTCTTCCATTTGCTGGGCAATTTTAGATAAATCTCCGAGAATTTTCTCACCCTCGGGAGTAGTTTTGTCTTTGTTAGGAAGGTTGTTTTCTCCTCCGTTACCACCCATAGCACCATTTTTCATTTGCTCGGCAAGTTCTTCTAACTGCTGCCGCAGCGCTTCCTGTTCGGCCGCCATACGTTTGAGAGCGTTTTTTTGTGCTTCGGACATAGTTTTTCCATTATCGCCTTTACCCTCCTTCATGAGCTGCTCTAATTGCTTCATCATCTCTTCCTGCTTTTTAGCTAATTCCTGTAAAGACATTTTACCACTCCCCTTTCCACCTGGTTTTTTACATGCTCCTGATGAACCAGGCATTTTATTTTTCATTTCTTGCTGCATCTGCTCTAAGGCTTCGCTAAGCATGTTTGCTAAATTATTTAGACTAGTAACAGCATACTGCTGACTTGTTATAGCAGGGCTATAATAACGGTTCTCTAGATGCTTTTTGGACTGACTTTGATGGTCTTGTATTTTACGCACCTCGTCTAATACAAAACCTTTAATTTGAGGCGCTTTTTTAGCTAAACCTTTTAAGCTATCTCCGACCATTTTGAAGTCATCTATGAGTTTATCTTGTTTTCGAGCATAAGATTTTATATTCGGGTTGTTATTTTTCAGTGTTTTGACCTCTTCTTTGAGGGCTTCTTGTTCGAAAGATAAAGCGAGCGTGTTTTCTAAAATTTGGCGCAAATCCTCAATGTTTGCTTGTTCCTGCTCCATTTCCCCTTCAGACTGCATTTGAGCAAGTTTATTTGCCATTTCCTGCATCTTTTGAGCAGCATCCTTTTGACTTTTAGCAGCTTTATTCATGCTAAGTTTGCTCATGTTTTGCTTGCTTTGTTGTATATCTTGTTTAACCTTGTCTGCATCTTGTTTGACTTCGTTATTTATGGGATTTTCTTGCTTATCCAACTCTTTTTGCAGTTCACCCACCTCGTTGAGTTCTTTTTTCACATCATCCATTTGTTTATCTATGGCATCCTGTTGTTTTTGAAGATCTTCTATTTGCTTTTTAGCTTCTTTGCTGTCTGTTTTCTCGGCTAATTCGTTTTGTTTTTTAGCCATTTCCTCCAACTGTTTGATTAAATTTTCTAATTTTTGCTCTAACTGCAAACGTTTGAATAGTTCTAACATTCGGTCAAGTTCCTCTTTAAGTTTGTCAGAGTCTTTTTTAAGTTCGTCTATATTCTTTTTTAGTTCATTAAAGTTCATTTTTTGCATAAGTTCTTGCATGCGTTTCATGAGTTCCTCTAACTTAGGATTTTTAAGATCTTTGAGTATTTTCTGAATTTCCTCATACTTTTTACTGAGTTCTTCGCTCATTAAGTTGTTATTTTGTAGTTTTTGTTTATCGCGTTCCATTTGTTTGCTGATTTGCTCAGCTTTTTTACGGAGTTCTTGTTGTTGCTGAATGAGTTCTTGAAGATATTTTTTGTCCTGCCAGTCCATTTTATTTTGTTGTAAGAGTTTTTGTTGCATTTTTTGGTATTCGTCATTGAGTTTTTGAGCTTGTTTGCTTAATTGGCTTAGCCCATCAGCGGTATTATTGCTATTTTTAGCCGTTTCATTAAGCACCTCTTTAATACTTGGAAAACGAGCAAGTAGGGTAGGCGTTTTAGATGCTTTATACCCATTGATTACGTCATTATCTCGAACTTCTAAATAATACTCTATCTCGTCCTCGGGTTGGATAGATAAAGGTAACAAATCCCATACATAAGACCCTTTTTGTTGAATATTTTTGGGTTGAAAAGGTAAAGAAATACTGCTAAATTTATCATTTACTTTCTGTACATCACTGCTTTTCTTAAAACGATAATAAAGTTTTAGGCTATAAAAACCGTAGTCATCTGTCATTTCATAGGAGATGGGTATCATTAAACGTTCGTCTAACTTAAACTCTGCTTGTACATTTTCTAATAAAATAGAGGGATATTTATCAGGTACAACCTGGACAGCGTAGCGTACTGTGTCTTTGTTAGGAATGTTTTGTTTTGAATAGAGTTGAATAAAGTAATTCGTGTTTTCTAATAACACCTTTTGATGAGTAAAAGTATTTGTTTGCTTTTCAAGTCTATTGATAGTATGGTCTGACCATACAAATTGTGCTTTTTCAGTGGCTTGGGCGTGTATGGTCCAATAAGCGCGCGTACCTGCTAATGCGTAAATATCTCCTACGTTAGCAGGTAGAGTATCGCTTGCTTTACCTGTATAATCGGGATAATCCAAGATAACTTGAAATTGACCAATATTGGGTCGGTCAAGTACTTGAATCTGGTAAATATCTGAGCTTACTTCCTCACTTCCGATGTAATACTGTGAAAGTTGGATTATGTTTTTTATCTCCCCTACGAACTTACTTCCTTTTTTATTCAAGGGTAGTTTTTCAAATTGGCTTTGGGTATTCGTTTTGTAAAACAAATATGCGTTTTCGGGGATATATTTTCCTTTCACGGAGATGCTCAAAAATACATCCTCACCTTTGATAACCGAAGTGTTACCAGGTTCAACTATGAATACATAGGGCGGAGGAGGTATAAATTCTTTGTTATAGTTCCATAAACGGTAGGATGAACCCGTTACAAAACGAGGTGAAATCAGGGTGGTTAGAGCAAAACCCCCAAAAAATAACCAAAATAAACGAAGTCGTTTCAAATTTTCACGTAGTTTGATAGCATCTGCAAAGGGAATAGGGGAGAGTTGTTTTGATTTTTGTTCTATGCTTGCTTTGAGTAAAGCGCTTTGTTCAGCAGTAAAAATAGGAGTATGTTTATTTTGGGAACTCAAATGTAATACGTTAATAAGTTTATCTTTAACTTGGGGAAAGTGTTGCCCTATTTGCTGCGCAGCTTGTTCATAGGTTAATCCTTTCAAGATGCGATAGTAATACAGTGCAGGGCGCACAACAAACCAGGCTAACATACTTAAAAAACCTGTCAAGGCACTATAAAACAGAATAGTGCGATAGGTACTATTGAGATTTCCAAATCCTTCTATAAGTACTAAGCTCCAATAGGCTACAAGTGTGTAGGTCAGTAGCCAGATGCTTCCCTTGATGATATCATACAAATAGTACTTCTTGATATATGTCTTGATATTTTCTATCAAACTTTCCATATTTTTAATAACCGTAAAGATAGATAAATCTGTTTATTTTTACAAAACAATTGTGTTGTATCAGAATAGGTGAATGATTTTTTGGGCGTGTCCCTCACTGACGCTCGGGTCGGCGTGCTGCGGGCTACGCTGACGCTTCGGTGCTGCGCTTCGCTCCGCACCGCGCTGACGCACGCCCTTCGCATGCCTCACGCAGCAGCTTTGGGATGTTTTACCTTGTTTTTAGACATATCTTCGCTTTACCTTGTTTAGTATTGATTATCAAACAATTACAGAGTGAAAATTTTTCACTTTGTTTGAAATGCTGTTACTTTACCTTGTTTTGTATTCATTTTCAAGTATTTACAAGGTTAAACCTTGAATAGAGGGACTTTTTATACTCCCTTTAACCCTGAATGTGCAAATTTTACCTTATTTTCAATTGATTTTCAGGTGTTTACAAGGTTAAAGCACATTTTTACCTTGTTTAATGTTGATATTCAGGTACTTACAAGGTAAAGTTTTGAATAAATAGCTCCCGCCAACCTGCCAAGGTTCTTGCGTGAGGCATGCGGAGGGCAAGCCGTCAGGCTTGGTGCGAAGCCCCTCGCCCACACTCAAACCCTTGCCCAGGGGGTGGGCGGGTGGGGCGCAGCACCGTTAGCCCGTAGCACGCCGACCTTGCTTGCATGAGCGCAGCGAAACGCGAGCAAGGACACGCCCAAAAATAAAAAAATAATGTAAAAAACGTTTAACTATTCAGCATTAAAAATACACCTCTTATTCTATCTTTTTTACTCTACCTACTATATTTTTTTGTACCTTGTTAATTATAATTTCTGCACCTTTCTCAACAATAATCTCACTTTGACCATCAGCAAAGATTTTACCTTGATTGAGAATTACCTTCGCACCCGCATGTATATACAACACAGATTGATTACGTAATAAAATTTTGCTATTCCTTTCCAAAATAGTAAAAGAACCTGAATTCAAGTGCAGTTCTGTCAAAGGTACATAATCGTTGCTTTCTTGGATTTTAACCCCACAAAGTGGACTTCTACCCTTATCTAATAACAGGGTTTTACGAGGTAAAACATGTATCTGCTCGGTAGATACTATTTTACCACACCAGCGTACATCATTACGAATATCAAAGTCGTCAAAACGAACCTCTAATGTAATATCTCCATTTTCATGCTGTTTTAATACCTTGATAGATAACCCATTGAGATATATATAATTTCTCTCTACGCACTTAGCATAAGGCAGATAATATCGGGCAAAGCTTGCTGTACTAGGATTGGTATCTATGGCTATTCTATCTCCTTCTTGCCATGCGTCCCGTTCGTCCCCGCGCTGCGCCCATATCACTGTGTCTATACCATTGACCTGTTTAATATACACAGGACATAACTTTAAAACACCATCAATTTCATGTTTTTGTTTATCTAAGTCGTTGAAACCTGTGAGTGGGTTAGGTTGGTCAGGAATAAGGACATGAGGTTCTTGTCCGTAACAAAAGCGGCGTATATTCCCTAATTTGTAATCGAAATTACCTTCTGCGGATAAAAAACGGATATAATCTTCGGTAGGTTGGGCATTAGGGTCAGATAAGCTATTTCGCCCTATTTGCTGAAAAATGTATATTCCCTTTTTAAGGTTATCTACAAATTTGAAGTTACCAACGTCATTGCAGTATAAAGGTTCGAAGTTTTTTTGGTCAAAAAGGCTTATTTTTTGGTGATTTTCTAACCACAAGTATTGGTCTTGTATGCCTTGCAATATATCATTGTGATTTTGAACGGGAATGTTAGGTAGTTTAATACGCAATGCGTCGCCTGTGGTAACAAAGTCCCGCAAAGTGATGATTTGAGTTCCTTTAGTTTTATCCAAGTCGTAGAAATTACCTAGCCAGCCAAGTCGCCATCTATCCCAGGCGTTTATGCAGTTGAACACATCGCTGCATAAAGCACCTAATAGTCCCCAACCTGAGGTAGAAGTAAAACGAAAATTATACTCGCCGCGGGCATCGTTCCAGCTGTGCGCTCCTCCTGCACTATGATAAGTGTTATCGCCGAGCAAATTATGCCCAAATTCATGGGTCAGTAGCATACGAGGATAATTTTCAGAAATTCCATTAGCTAAGGTAAAACCGTTTCCAAACTGTTTTCCTGATATGCTTCTAGCACAAGTACTTACTACTCCCCCTTGTGCGCCTATAAATTTGGTATGTTCTCCATTACGGTATATGAAAAATACAAAATCAATAACATTATCTTGTTCTTTTTGCTTAGGTAAATATGGACTGCCGTTACGCCATTTATCCATTTTTTCAAAATGAATTTTAGGGGGATTCGGTTTTTTTAACCGCTGGTTGATACTATCTACTACTATGCCGTTAAGTTCATAGAAAGAACTGATGTTTTGAGGTTTTTGGACACGAACTAATTCAGGATAAGTTTCCCCTAAAATACAAAGACGCCCTAAGCTCATTTCCTTGAAAAATTGGGTAAAATTATGCGCTGCTTTATTTTGATTGGGTTCTTGGTCTAATAGCCAATGGGCATAATGAGGAAGTTCATTTACTTTCCAGTAAGGATTATCATAATTAGGGAGATTATCAATTTGGGCAAATATAACCCATACGTAAATGGTATCTTTGGGCATAATTGTCCAGCCGTTGTAAGTGTGCATTTGTGCATATAATCCAAGAAAAGTACTGCAAAGGTATAGCAATAAGTATTTGTGTATCATTAAAGCAAAAATACAAAGATTAGGATTTATGAGGGGTTTATGGTTAAGTTTATAGAAAAAATAGAGGATAAATAATTTTTGGGCGTGTCCTTGCTTGCGTTTCGCTGCGCTCATGCAAGCAAGGTCGGCGTGCTACGGGCTAACGGTGCTGCGCCCCACCCGCCCACCCCCTGGGCAAGGGTTTGAGTGTGGGCGAGGGGCTTCGCACCGTGCTGACGCACGCCCTTCGCATGCCTCACGCAAGCGGCTATCAAACTAAGGCCGCCTATTCAAAGCTTTATCTTGTAAGTACCTGAAAATAAACGAAAAACAAGGTAAAGCTCATTTAATCAGGGTTAAAGGGTTGTAAAAAGTCCATATTCAAGATTTAACCTTATACATGATTGAAAATCAATGTAAAACAAGATAAAAACGAATACATTTCAAACAAGGTAAAAAATTTTAATCTTGTAAATGTTTGATAGTCAAGATTAAACGGGGTAAAGCAAACGCATGTATGCAAATCAGGTAGAACATCTCAAGGCTGCTGCGTGAGGCATGCGGAGGGTGCGTGAGCAGTGCGTAGCACCGAAGCGATAGCGCAGCCCGCAGCACGCCGACCCGAGCGCAGCGAAGGGACACGCCCAAAGAAATATTCAAAACCTTTTTATTTTTGCCTAATGCATAACGAAGAGATTATTAGATCTTTCTATCTCATTATTGAAGGATTAGAAATACTTGAAGAAAATCCTTTTCGTATCAAACATTATCAAAATGCGGTAGAAAAGTTAGAAAATACCCACCAAAGTATATTTGAACTGCATCAAAAAGGACAATTAGAAACCCTTGACCTGGGTAAAAGCATCACAGAACAACTAAAAACATGGTTAAATACAGGTAAATGGGCTATTTTAGAGCAGATTCGCAATCAAATTCCCGAGGGAGTTTTGAATATGTTAAAACTCAAAGGGATAGGAGCGAAAAAAGTTGCGTTTTTGTGGAAAGAACTTAATATCACTTCCATAGAAGCACTCAAAAAAGCATGCTTAGAAAATAAAATTAAAAATGTAAAAGGCTTTGGCGAAAAAACCCAAGAGAATATTCTACAAAGCATTAAGCTATTAGAAGTTTATCAAAGTAAAGTTCGTTACAATATAGCGCATGCGTACATGGAAGAAATTATACAAACCATGCAAAAATGCCCCTACATTGACAAAATAGAACCTACCAAAGAACTACGCCGAAAAATGGAGACTATAAGTACACTAAGTTTTATTGCTTCTACTAATGCACAAGCCCCCCTTGAAATATGGTTAGAAAAGCATTTTGCAGGACAAAAAGATATCTACCTTTCGACTCCTTATTATTGGAAGGGTACATATCAAAACATGCCAATAGAATTTTTTTGGGTAAGCTCATCTGCGTTTGCAAAAAAACAGTTTTTACTCACGGGCAGCGCACAACATGTGCTGCATTTTTGGTCGGATGTGGTTAGTTCCTCACCTCAAAGCGAAATAGAAATATACGAAAAAGCAGGACTACCTTACATTATACCTGAATTAAGGGAAGATATTCACGCCCCAAAAACACCACAAGAGTGGTATAAACTCAATGAAGTTATAGATTTAGAGCATTTAAGGGGTACTATTCACAATCATTCTACCTATTCTGATGGCAGGAATACCCTTGAAGAGATGGCTCAAACTGCAAAAGAAGTATGGAAATGGGAGTACTTAGTAATTGCTGACCACAGTAAAAGTTCTGCTTTTTACGCTAACGGAATGTATGAAAACAAAGTAAAAGAACAATGGCAAGCTATTGATAATTGGAACGCTAAAAATTCAGATTTTTACATTTTTAAGGGTATAGAGTGTGATATTTTATCTGATGGGAGTTTAGATTATGAGGATGATTTTAGGTCAGGTTTTGAGGTAGTAATTGCTTCTGTTCATCATAACTTGAACATGGATAAAGGTAAAGCTACAGAGCGTTTGCTCAAAGCAATTATGCATCCGCATACTAACTTGTTAGGGCATATTACGGGGCGTTTATTACTTGTGCGAGAGGGTTATCCCATAGATTACGAAGCAGTTATTGACGCTTGTGCTACCTACAATGTTGCAATTGAATTAAACGCGAATCCTTATCG
The DNA here is from genome assembly GCA_025057675.1 of Bacteroidia bacterium. Lineage (GTDB taxonomy): Bacteria > Bacteroidota > Bacteroidia > JANWVE01 > JANWVE01 > JANWVE01. The sequence continues at coordinate 469 of JANWVE010000033.1, read as the reverse complement.
TTTAGATTTAGATTGGCGTTGGCTACCCTATGCCGTAAAAAAAGGCGTATGGATAAGCATCAATCCTGATGCACACAGCATAAAAGGCTATCAAGACACGATATTTGGGGTATATGCAGCACGAAAAGGGGGATTATTACGCAGTCAAACTTTAAATGCGCTTTCTTTGAGAGAATTTAAGGATTGGCTGCGAGTACAGCATGAAAAAAGGAGTTCAGCATAAATTTTTGAAATTATGTTTGGGTATTTAGACAAAAAAGTCTACCTTTGCAGTTCTAAAGCATGAAAGGCAACATGGCCGAGTGGTTAGGCTGAGGTCTGCAAAACCTCCTACAGCGGTTCGAATCCGCTTGTTGCCTCAAAAGAATACTTTTCAAAGTTATAATTTTACCTTTGGGCGTGTCCCTTCGCTGCGCTCGGGTCGGCGTGCTGCGGGCTTCGCTTTCGCTTCGGTGCTACGCACTGCTCA
>JANWVE010000336.1 GCA_025057675.1 Bacteroidia bacterium | reverse complement strand
ATTGAACTTAGTAAAGCAAATTTAGGGGGTGTTTTTGATATATCAAAATTTTTTGTGTAAATTTTATCTTATGCATTTACTAAATCACAAAATAAGTTACTTAAAAGTTACAAAAAGTGGGTTAGAAAACGCACCGTTTAGCCGCTTACAGAAAAAATTTTACCCAGAAGGTAACTTAGCAAATTTTGTTTCTAAAAAACTTGTATTTTTGCCTATTATGAGCAAATACATCTTTACATTGTTCCTTTTCATAGGAACAGTCCTACTAAATCTTTCTGAAAGTTCAGCTGCAAGCGCATCTTATTCAAAAAACGTTGTAGCGCCTGTTCCGCAAAAAAAACAACAGCAGCAAAAGCTGAAAAATAGAATAGCTCAAAAATTATGGGAGAAAAAGCTCAAAAAGTATTTCAAGGTACAAAGTGTAGGTGCTGCTGAAACTGTAGTAGTCATATTAGTTGCAGTATTATTGATTATATTACTCGCTGCATTAGGAATTGATGTTATTGGATTGGTGATAG
>JANWVE010000335.1 GCA_025057675.1 Bacteroidia bacterium | reverse complement strand
TCTTCACACCCGGGGGGGCGCCCCCCCACCCCCCATTTTGGGGGGTTTTTCTGCCCCCGCGGGCGGGGGGGCGCCCCCCCCCCCCCCCCCCGCAACTCGGGGGGTTCGGGGGCGGCTGCGGTGTCAAGGGCGGCGCGGTGGCGGGTGCGGCCGCCCTTGACACTGCCGAAGGCTAAAGCAGCCGCCCCCGATAGGCTTGTCCGCGCCCGGGCGCAAAGCGCCCCCTACTTGGCCTGATATGGGGTGGGCGGGCGGGGGGTCGGCGGGTGGGAATCGGGGGCCACGGGCCCCCGATTGGGGGCAGAAGGCGGCCCTAAGGCCGCCGCTGCCCCTGGGGCGGGCGGGCGGGGAAGCGGTGGCCACTGACGGATTCTGTCAGTGGCTTTTGCTTTTTGCGCGCGCAGGGTCGGCGTCGCCGGTGCGCGCGCTGGCCGGCGGGGGGCATGGGTGCGCTGCCACTGACAATTTTTGTCAGTGTGGCTATACGCAAGGCCCTTACAAATTTGTAAGGTGAGCGCTC
>JANWVE010000334.1 GCA_025057675.1 Bacteroidia bacterium | reverse complement strand
AGCAAAATATCAATAGCTTCTGTATAGGTCAGACGCTCAAAAGGATTTTCTACTACAAATTTCAATTTCTCCAAAAGTGGCATCGGACTGCGTTCCTCTTGCTTTTTAGATTTTTCTTCATCTGCTAATCTTTTTTCTAAAAATTCTAAATCATCGGCACAATGTTCCAAAGCGTATTTTATGACGTACTTCACAAAATCTTCTGCAAGGTTCATGTTGTCTTCTAATTCATAAAAAGCCATTTCAGGCTCAATCATCCAGAATTCAGCAAGGTGGCGAGTAGTGTTAGAATTTTCGGCACGGAAAGTAGGTCCGAAGGTATAAACTTTACCCAAGCCTAAAGCCATAAGTTCGGCTTCTAATTGCCCTGAAACGGTCAGATTAGTGCTTCTACCAAAGAAATCTTGTTTGAAATCTACTTCTCCTTGTTCGTTTTTGGGAATATTGTGCAAGGGCAAAGTAGTAACCTGAAACATCTCCCCTGCTCCTTCGGCATCGGAGGCAGTAATGATAGGTGAAT
>JANWVE010000333.1 GCA_025057675.1 Bacteroidia bacterium | reverse complement strand
CATTAACTCTTCTTTTGTACGTTGAAAAAGTTTTTCTATGGTGTCTATTACTCTTGTAGTTTGCATGTGACAACGAAAGACATTAAGGCATTTTACCGAATATGCTAAATCACTCATGGATAGTATTTTTATCCAAAGCCACCAATCACCACACTGTTTCATACTGGAAGGTATTCCTTTTACTAAGAAAAATAACGACTTACGGAAAATAACTGCACTAGCATTAGGAATGATGTTGTTGTGATACAAATATTTTTTTATTATCTCCATACCTTCAACTACAAAGTCTCTCGACCAATAATCTCCAGCAAAAGAAAAATTTCTAATGATATCATCACGTAAAAAATTTCCTTGCTCATCTATAAATTTTGAACGACAATAAGAAATACCTACTGAGGAGTTGGTATCTAGAACTGGTACTAAGGTTTCCACAAAAGTAGGCTCACAATAATCATCACTTTCTGCTATCCAAATATATTTACCCTGAGCTAACTGTATGCCTTTATTCCACTGCTTAAAGG
>JANWVE010000332.1 GCA_025057675.1 Bacteroidia bacterium | reverse complement strand
ATTTTTCTTTTGGGCGTACCCCTTGCTGCGCAAGGTCGGGGCATTCCGCACGTAGCTAGCCCGCAATACGCTGTCCTTGCCCACACTTCGCTGCGCTTGTGTGGGCAAGGACACGCCCAAAAATTAAATCATTTTACTCTTTACTACCACTTGATTATTTTTTGAGTATGCGCTGCATTGCCACTTTTTGCAGTGATGTAGTAAGCCCCAGCCGCTAAACGACTCACATCAAGAGCAAATCTGTGCTTACCAATTTGTGGAATGACAAAATTTTGCTGTTGTAATTGCTGTCCAGTTAAAGAGTAGATAGTTACAGTTATATCTCCTGCTTTGGGACTTTCTACATCAACAAAGCATTTATCATAAACAGGATTGGGAAATATATCGGAGATGTGAAGGGTAAAATCTTTTTCATTAAGCGTAAGAGTAGCTACATTAGACAAGCGACTTGCCCCATCTTTATCTTTCTCACGAATACGGTAGTACAGGGTTTTTGAAAGCGTAGGTTGATGAACAAATGTGT
>JANWVE010000331.1 GCA_025057675.1 Bacteroidia bacterium | reverse complement strand
GCGCCAGCGGGAGAGGGGGTGGGGGTGAGGGGCACGGCCTTTACCCAAAAATTCTCGCAAACACCGCGAATCGTTTGCCCATCTCGCGCGGTTTCTTTTATGAATACTTGTTCATCTCACATTCCTGAGAGGAGCCAAAGCTATGTCGCTGTTGCCCCGCCCCCTGCGCATCGCCCCGCCTGCCGTCCCGCCCGCGCCACCGGCGCCGCCAGCCCCACCGGATCAAGAGCCAGCGTCCGAGCAGGCCCCACCACCGGCTCCTTTCTGGCACCCTACCGCTGTCCGCCGTCCTATTCGGGTGAAGAGCGCGTGAGCTGAGCGCCTCTGTTCTCGCTCGCCGACCCCGCAGCGCCCCATGTCCGCTATCGCGGGAGCGGGGACGCCAGCCCCCACCCCCGCCCTCCCTCTCCGGGGAAGGGAGTCGGGGGGCGCCCCCCCCCCCCCCCCCCCCCCGGGGGGGGGGGGGCCCCCCCCCCCCCCCCCCGGGGGGGGGGGGGGGGGGGGGGCCCCAGGAGGGCTGCTCGGCGAGAAAGAT
>JANWVE010000330.1 GCA_025057675.1 Bacteroidia bacterium | reverse complement strand
GGTATTTTTGTACAGCATTTACAACACGACAACGTCAACGGTGTTCATGTCCCTCCGTTGTAAATACCGAGAAATCTCGGTATTTTTGTACAGCATTTACAACTCCATAATAATATTCTTTGATGGTTTCATAGGTTGTAAATACCGAGAAATCTCGGTATTTTTGTACAGCATTTACAACGAAGTGCCGTATCCGAAATTTAAGAATTAGTTGTAAATACCGAGAAATCTCGGTATTTTTGTACAGCATTTACAACTTCTTATGCTTCTTGGGGCAAATGGATAAAGTTGTAAATACCGAGAAATCTCGGTATTTTTGTACAGCATTTACAACTCCTTCTTTTTCTTCAGATATAACGCACCGTTGTAAATACCGAGAAATCTCGGTATTTTTGTACAGCATTTACAACCTAATGGATGCGGTGTCGTTTTTGCCGACTGTTGTAAATACCGAGAAATCTCGGTATTTTTGTACAGCATTTACAACAGGGATCATAAAACTAAGCACAAAGATAAAGTTGTAAATACCGAGGAATCT
>JANWVE010000032.1 GCA_025057675.1 Bacteroidia bacterium | reverse complement strand
CATTCCAAAGCAGCTGCGTGAGGCATGCGGAGGGCAAGCCGTCAGGCTTGGTGCGAAGCCCCTCACCCACTCTTTCCCTCTTGCCTAGGGGGTGGGCGGGTGGGGCGCAGCACCGTAGCGCAGCGAAGCCCATAGCACGCCGACCTTGTGGGCATACGCGCAGCGTAACGCCCACAAGGACACGCCCAAAAAATTAAAAATGAAACACCAAAACAATCTGTTGATACATATTCATTGCTTAACGTTTATATTTACATCATGCAGTATTTGTTAGTTGATATCGGTAATACAGCTATCAAGTGGGCACTATACGCAGATGAGAATTGCATAAGCCAGACCACTACTTCCTTGCACGACTCTCTACCCCTCTCTCCTACTTCATTTGACTTAGTAGTGGTAGCTAATGTGGGTTACACGGATACAGAACTAAAAAAATTATTACCTTTCAAAGATAAACCCATCATCTTTTGCACTTTGAATACCGAAGGAAATTTGTGTTTTCAAGATAAAATCATTCCATTACCTATACAAGTGGGTTATGAAACGCCGCATACTTTGGGTGCAGATAGATTAGCTTCCGTTTTAGGAACTTACGTGATGTATCCGCATCAAGACGTGATTGTAGTAGATTTTGGAACATGTATTAAATATGAGATATTAAACAAAAAAGGTATTTATTTAGGAGGAAGCATCTCTCCCGGACTTAATATGCGTTATCAAGCCCTACATCATTTTACGGCAAAATTACCTGCGCTGTCCATTCCTGATAAAAGTCCTGATATCATTGGCAAAAATACCTTTCAATCCATGAATGCAGGGGTGCTACATGGTACATATTATGAGGTAAAAGGAATGATTGAAGCATATAAAAACGCACTTCATAATAAAGATGCACTTGTAATTTTCACAGGAGGAGATATGCTGTATTTTGAAGGGTACAAAAACCTTTATACTTTTGCTGTACGGAACTTAGTGTTTACAGGTTTGCGGCTTTTAGCAAAAATCGGCATGCAGCACCTATAAGACTACAATTTATGCTCATAAGGACTTTTTTTATCATATTTCATATACTTTCATTTTCGTGGATTGCGGCGCAAAATTATTTTACTACCCCCTACTCTCGATACGGACTGGGCGAACTATTTGAAAACAATGCCACTCGTAACGCAGCTATGGGCGGAGGAGGTATCGCTTCCGTTTCTACTTTTTATTGGAATACGCAAAATATTGCCAGCACAGCAAGGTTAAAATTCACCACTGCAGAAACAGGAATTTATACTCAAAACTTGCATTTGCAAAGTCGTATCAGTAGTAATCGGTTGTTTAATACAGGGATTAGTGGAGTTCAGTTAGCTTTGCCTGCAAACAAAATTTATTGTTTATCTATGGGTATTAAGCCATTTAGCCGAACAGGTTACCAATTAGAGCAGCGTCAACCCGTAGATAATGCCAATTTTAGCAGTTTAGTGAGGTATGAAGGAAAGGGAGGAATATCCGAAGTATTTGTAGGAAATGCTTTTCAAATCAATAAGAATATATCTATTGGGGTTCAAACAGGGTATTTATTTGGTTTTATCACTAATAATGCCCGTATTTTCTTTGATGATAGTGTAAAAGCACAATATGCTACGGTGTATAGAAAAACAAACTATCAAGGTTTAATGTGGAGCGTTGGTTCTATTTATGATGCAAAACTCAATAGTAGGTGGCAATTACGTACAGGTGTGTCAGGTACAATGCCTTCTACCATTGTTGCTAAAAGAAACATTATTTACGATAATGCTTCTCTTATAGACACTCTTATCACTATCCAAAAAAGTACGGTTGCGCCATTCAAAATAGCAGTAGGTTGGGAGTTAGAAAATATAAAGGGTAAAACCTTCGTTTTAGATATACAGTATCAACCGTGGTCGCAGTATGATTTAGGGGTAAATGAAAGATTCCAAGACTGGATACGTATATCCGCAGGTGCAGAGATTATCCCGGATTATGGTAGTATTCGTTCTTATTTCAAACGAGTTAGTTATCGTTTAGGTGCATTCTGGCAACAAAATTATTTTTTGCCTAGCCAAAATGAACAAGCTATTACTACGGTAGGGGTTACATTAGGAACGGGGCTACCTATCAAACGAAACCTCTCACGCGGACATTTTAGCGCAGAGATAGGACTAAGGGGCTATTTCCCTCAACAAAATCTTAAAGAAATATATGCAAAATGTATTTTCTCAATTACGTTGAGTGATAAATGGTTTATCCGCAGAAAATTAGATTAAGGTTAATTAGTAGTTTTTTTTGGGCGTGTCCCTCGCTGCGCTCGGGTCGGCGTGCTGCGGGCTGCGCTATCGCTTCGGTGCTTCGCTGCGCTCCGCACTGCTGACGCACCCTCCGCATGCCTCACGCACACCGCATTTTGACGTTTTATCTTGTTTTTATACATACTCTTACTTTATTTGATATTGATTATCAGATACTTACAAGGTTGAAATTTTTTACTTTGTTCGAAATGTTGTTACTTTACCTTGTTTTGTATTCATTTTCAGGTATTGGCAGGGCTAAACCTTGAATGCACGGATTTTTTATACTCTTTACTCTTTTAACCTTGAATAATCAGCTTTTACTTTATTTTGAATTCATTTTCAACGATTTACAATGTTAAAATATATTTTAACCTTGTTTAGTGTTCATTTTCAGATACTTACAAGGTAAAGCTTTGAATAAATAGACCCTGCTGACCTGCAAAGGTTCTTGCGTGAGGCATGCGGAGGGCAAGCCGTCAGGCTTGGTGCGAAGATCCTCGCCCACACTTTTACTCTTGCCCAGGGGTGGGCGGGTGGGGCGAAGCACCGTTAGCCCGTAGCACGCCGACCCGAGCGCAGCGAGGGACACGCCCAAAAATAAACCTGCTCTGCAAAATTGCTTATTAGATTTAATATATATCTAAAAGTGGAGTTTTGTCATTTAGAAAGTTCCATAAACTCAAGGAGTTGTTCTACAAATTTTCGGTCATTATTTAGTCTTGGAATTTTGTGCTGTCCACCCAATTTATTGTGTTTTTTAAGCCAATTATCAAAAGTGCCCTCGGGGAGAATAATCAGCTCAGGTTCTTGAATTGTCATATTTTTGTAACGTTTAGCCTCGTAATCGGAGTTAAGAGACTTTAAGGTTTGGTCAAGTATTTTTACAAATGCGTCAGTATCATTAGGTTTTCTTACAAATTCTACAAACCATTGATGTCTACCCGCTTGATGATGAGTAAAATACACAGGCGCCGCAGTATAATCCTTCAAAATAGCATTTGTTTTTTCACAGGCTATTTTTATGGCGGTATCTGTATTGTGTATCATCAGCTCTTCACCAAAGGCATTGATATACAGTTTTGAACGACCAATAACTTTTATTTTATACGGATTACGTGAAGTAAAATGTATGACATCGCCCAAGTTGTATCGCCACAAACCTGCATTCGTAGTTATGATAAGAATGTAAGGTTTATTGAGTTCTACTTCATTTAGTGCGCAAACTGTATTTTTTTTAGGGTCTAAGAATTCATAAAAAATACCATGATTAACTAAAAGTGCCATATCTTTTGTGTTACCTTCCATTTGAACAGCAAAAAAACCTTCAGAGGCGTTGTAGGTTTGCCAATAATACATATTATCCGAAGGGATGATGCGATTAAACTCGGCTTGGTAAGGTTCAAAATTTACGGCTCCATGAATAAAGACTTCTAAATTAGGCCATATTTTATGGAGATTTTGGGATGCTTGGGGATAGCATTCAAATAATTTTCGGATGAGCACCAATGTCCAAGTAGGTACGCCGAGCAATGCGGTTACATTTAATTTAGCTGTTTCTTTAATCATGGACTCAATCTTCTCTTCCCAATTAGCCATAAGAGCGGTTTTTTGGCTAAGCGCCGCAGAGAATCTAGCTAAGTCAGGCATATTTTTCATCAATATAGCGCTTACATCACCACATATAAAACAGGAGTTCTTTGGGTGAGGCATCAATGTGCCCCCTAAGGCTAATAGCCGCCCTTCAAAAAATTTACTTTTAGGATTAGCATTAAAGTAAAAAGTTAATAAATCTCTACCTCCTTTGAAGTGGTTCTCGGTCAGACTTTCTATACTTACAGGAATATATTTAGATTTAGCGTCTGTAGTGCCAGATGACTTAGCAAACCATTGTATTTTGCTGTTCCAGAGTATGTTATTTTGTTGCGAGGTAATTTTATCAAAATAAGGTAAAAGGTTCTCGTATTCAAATAATGGTACGCGTTCTTTGAAAGAATCGTAATTTTTAATTTCGTTAAATCCGTATATTTTACCGATGTGAGTATTACGTGCTTTGTACAGGAGTTCTTTGAGGATTATTTCTTGATATTTAAGCGGTTGGTTGAGCCATTTTTGTATGTTGGTTGTTCTTTTGAGAAAAGAACGCATGGCTATTTTATGTACCACTTTTCGCAGCATACGTACAAATAAACAAAAGTTTTATCAAAATAAAAAATGCACTTGTTGTATTAGGTCTAAAAGTGATTTTATTTTTTGGGCGTGTCCCTCGCTGCGCTCGGGTCGGCGTGCTACGGGCTAACGGTGCTGCGCCCCACCCCCTGGGCAAGGGTAAGAGCATAGGCGAAGGGCTTCGCACCAAGCCTAACGGCTTGCCCTCCGCATGCCTCACGCAAGCGGCGAGTAAACTAATCCCATTTGTACAAAATGTAACTTTGTAAGTACCTGAAAAAGAACACTAAACAAGGTTAAAATATATTTTTTACCTTTTAAATCATTGATAATCAATTGAAAATAAGGTAAAAATTGAATGTTCAGGATTAAAGAGGTATATGAAGCACGTATATTCAAAGTTTAACCTTGTACATACTTGAAAATCAATTAAAAACAAGATAAAACGCGGAGTGTTCAAACAAGGTAAAAAATTTTAATCTTGTAAGCATCTGATAACCAACATCAAACAAGGTAAAGCAAGATATGAATAAAAATGAAGTAAAACATCAAAATACTGCTGCGTGAGGCATGCGGAGGGTGCGTCAGCAGTGCGGAGCGCAAGCGAAGCACCGAAGCGATAGCGCAGCCCGCAGCACGCCGACCCGAAGCGCAGCGAAGGGACACGCCCAAAAATTAAAAAATCTATTTTTTACAAAAACTATCCCGCCGATTAAATACCACTTTACAAAAAAGTCAAAACATCATACTCTTCTTCTCACCATTGAGATAATCAATTTATTATCAACGTTTTATCTATCATACCTAATTAAAACAAGGGTTTTATTTTGTATTTTATCAAACTACATTTAATTTTGGACATCAATTATTATACAGTTATGGGAAAAAAAGAGAAAAACACTCAGTCTCATGGCACAGAGTTAAGCCCATTTGAGTCCATGATGAAGCGGTTTGATATAGCCGCAAAGCACTTAGAATTAGATAAAGCCACATACAATGTGCTTAAATCACCCCAGAAACAGCTTATCGTGAATATCCCTGTGGTAATGGACAACGGCGAACTTAGAGTTTTTGAAGGCTTTCGTGTGCAGCACAGCACTATTTTAGGACCTGCCAAAGGGGGTATTCGTTATGCACCTGACGTTCATTTAGAGGAGGTCAAAGCCTTAGCCGCATGGATGACTTGGAAATGTGCTGTTATTGGCGTACCCTACGGCGGAGGTAAAGGCGGTATATGCGTAAATCCCAAAGAATTATCCAAAGGAGAGTTAGAACGACTAACACGAGGTTATGCTAAAGCTATCGCAGACATTATTGGTCCTGACCAAGATATCCCTGCACCTGATATGGGTACAAGCGGTCAGGAAATGGCATGGATTGTAGATGAGTACAGCCATATCAAAGGTGGATACACTCCAGCGGTCATTACAGGAAAACCTGTTTTAATTGGTGGTTCAGAGGGTAGAGTAGAAGCTACGGGTCGTGGGGTAATGGTAGCTACATTAGCTGCTCTCAAAACCTTAGACATTGAACCTAAAAAAGCAACGTGTGCTATCCAAGGATTTGGAAATGTGGGTTCTGTTTCTGCAAAACTACTCGCACAAAAAGGATTACGAGTAGTAGCTATCAGCGATGCGTCGGGAGGATATTACAACGAACACGGTATAGACATAGCAGCTGCTATCCGCCATACTGAAAATAATAAAAAATCACTTAGAGGATTTACAGGCGGTAAAGAAATTACTAACCAAGAACTGCTAGAACTCAACGTAGATGTACTCGTACCTGCCGCCCGAGAAGATCAAATTACTCATGCTAATGCAGACAACATAAAGGCTCGCGTAATTGTAGAGGGCGCAAATGGACCTACCTCAGCTGACGCAGACGATATTTTAGCCGCAAAAGATATCATGGTTATACCTGATATTTTAGCTAATGCAGGCGGCGTATGCGTATCTTACTATGAATGGGTGCAAAATAGACAAGGTCTATATTGGACTGAAGCAGAAGTTAATCAACGCATGGAAGCCGCCATGGAAGCTGCCTTTGAACGAATCTACAAGATACGTACTAAATACAAAACCACCATGCGAATTGCGGCATATATCTACGCTATTGATAAGGTTGCACAAGGGCTAAAACTGCGCGGTAACCTCTAAAAATTCTAACTCTTAAACTGTTAGACTCACTAAGAAAGTAGAAAAACTACGATTAAAGGATTTTTTGGGCGTGTCCTTGTGGGCGTTACGCTGCGCGTATGCCCACAAGGTCGGCGTGCTACGGGCTGACGGTGCTACGCACTGCTCACGCACCCTCCGCATGCCTCACGCAAGCAGCCATCTAACTAAGTTCACTTATTCAAATGTTAACCTTGTCAGTACCTGAAAATGAAGGTTAAATAAGGTAAAAGCAAACCTAAACCTTGTAAATACTTGAAAATAAGTATAAAACAAAGTAAAAGTTTGGCATTCAGGGTTAAAGAGTTAAACAAAAAGTGTATTTACTCAAAATTTAATCTTGCAAGTGATTGAAAATGAATAAAAAATAGGGTATATGTACAAATAAGGTAAAACATCAAAAAGCTACTTGCGTGAGGGATACGAAGCATGCCGTCAGGCAGTGCGGAGCGCAAGCGAAGCACCGAAGCGATAGCGCAGTGCGAAGTAGCCCGACCCGAAGCGCAGCGAAGGGACACGCCCAAAATAAAATCTAATTAGCCAAAATCTTATACCTATACCTAACGCAAAAAAATCATCTACCCGAAACAGAAAATAGGAATAGTATACAAAAAATCCTTATTTTTGCTGATATAACATAAAACATACTATGCGGTGGTTTTTAGCAGTTTTACTATGTTATACCTATTCTAACCTAGCACAGACTCCAGGTAAAAAAGTATTCAACCTTTCTATGAGAAGAGTCTTCGCCGTAGAGATTGGTGTGGAAAGACCCGTTAAACCTAATTCCATTACAGGAATGTACAAAGTATATACTCCAGAAGGCTAAATAGGTAAAGCATATATACAACCCGCTAATGGATGGAGCGAAGAAACTCACTGTGATGTGGATATTACTTATAGCGAACAATTCCCTAAACATTCAGACGTAGAGTATATTGCAGCAGAAGGAAATTGGAATCATCAACCCCGCTTACCTAAAAAACTTAACCCAAAAGACCCAAAGTATGCCAAAATACTTAAAGAATGGGGTAGATATAATGAATTGCAGTTAGATGATTTTGAGGTGTCAGAAGTCTTAGAAATTGATATAGATAATGACCAAGTACAGGAAACTATTATCGTGGCAAATAATATGCATGCTCCCATTATTACAGAACCTAACAGATTTAGTGCTATTTTAATGTACAAAAACAATATACCTTTTGAGGTAGCTTCTTTTCATTTAAGTCCTGAAAGTGCAAAACATTGCGGCTTAGATAACATCTGTTACGGTGCTATATATACATTAGCCATGTTCCTGGACTATGATGGGGATGGTGTATTAGAAATCATAACCGATGACAAAGTAAACGATGGAAGAGGTCAGAGTATTAGACAATGGAAAGGAAACAAGTTCAATATAGTTTTATCCTGGGGATGCGGACATTAAATAAAAGCACCATCAGGCAACTTATTTTTTTGACTATTTCTATTTTTGTGGTATGAAAATATTAGTTACAGGGGGCGCGGGTTTTATTGCTTCTCATATTGTAGATAAACTCATTGAAAGCGGACACGAAGTACACGTATTAGATAATCTTTATACGGGTAAGCGTGAGAATGTTCATCCAAAAGCCCTTTTTCAGTATTTAGATATAGTAGATACTCAAAGCGCACAGTTGATTGTACAAGAAAAATATGAGGTTATTTACCATTTTGCGGCACAAATGGATGTTCGTAAATCTGTGGAGGAACCTACTTTTGACGCACAGGTGAACATTATCGGAACTATCCATTTATTAGAAGCTGCCCTAAAAGCAGGTACTAAAAAGTTTATTTTTGCTTCTACAGGCGGAGCAGGCTACGGCGAACAAGAATACTTCCCTGCTGATGAAAAACACCCTATCCAACCACTCTCCCCCTATGGAATTGCTAAAATGAGCGTAGAAAAATATTTATTTTATTACTATCAAGTTCATGGTTTAGCGTACGTATCTTTGCGTTTAGCCAATATCTACGGACCTCGTCAAAATCCCAAAGGTGAAGCAGGCGTAGTGGCTATATTCTGTCAAAGACTGCTCAATGATGAACCTGCTTACATCAACGGTACGGGACTACAAACCCGAGATTACGTATATGTAGACGATGTAGTACAAGCTGCTTATCTAGCGCTGCATTATCCTAAATCAGGAGCTTTCAATGTAAGTACAGGAGTAGAAACTAATGTTATCCAAATTTTTGATTATATCAACGAATACACAGGTAAAAATGCACCCCGCCGCTTTGCCCCTGCTAAAAAAGGCGAACAACTGCGATCTGTATTAAGCTACCAAAAAATACACCAAGAAATGGGCTGGCAACCCACCGTAGATATACAAATAGGATTACAAAAAACCGTAGCTTGGTTTGAGAATAAACAAAAAAGCATTAAACAAGGTTAAAAGATTGATGAACGCACAAAATATACTTATCAACGGTTTTTTGCGTGAGGGATATGAAGCATGCCGTAAGGCAGTGCGTAGCGCAGCGAAGCACCGAAGCGATAGCGCAGTGCGGAATAGCCCGACCCAAGCGTCAGCGCAGGGACACGCCCAAATAAAAACTTTATTAAATATTCTACTGATTTACCTTGTTTCTCTCCTCATACTCGGATGCTCAAAAAAAGCAACTTATACCCCCAAAGAACTCCCCTCCCTGACCTTAACACAAAAAGACCTTGAATCCGTAGGCTATAAAAACTACCTCCAAAAAAGTGAAATAATAGATAATTTAACCCAAACGCTGGCATTAGAACAAGAAAAACGCTCCGAAATTAAATCTCAATTAAAGTTTTTTCTTAACCACCTCCACAACACGGGATTTAAATACGCTTGTTTTAACCGGTTTTTGCGCAAGGATAGTGTTATCTCATTTACTGTCAATTATTACCTTTTTGATAACGAAAAAAACGCCGTAGAAGGCAAAAACGATATTCTCAAAATCTATGAACTGCTTACCCCTGGCACTCCACAAGACGATAAAACGCTATTCCGAAGCTTTGTAGGACAACATCTCACCGTCCGCTCTTGGATGCGCAGCACTACCAAAGAATTTTTATGCTTGTTTGTTAGAGATAATCTCGTTATTGCCGTGTATTGCCCCTATTTGGACATGACCGAACGTATTATGCGACTATCTATCAAACACTTGAAAGATAACCAACAATACGATACCAAAGTGCCTTATTTACACGTAATAGAATTTTCTGATGAACATCCACGAACAGACTTTATTCCCTCTCCAAATGATAGAAACTACAACGTCAAAGATAGCCCTGATTTAAGAAAACTCACTGAAAATGTACATCAAGAATGGCTTGCATTCTACCGACAGAATACACCATTGGTTCAAAATTTATTAGAAAATGTAGCCAGCTTGGTTAATAACAACGAATTAGAAAAAGTAAAAACCTTGATGTTTCCTGGGCAATCTATCCCTTATTTTGAAGGCAGGAAAACCATAACCCCTTATGACTCTTTGTATAAATATCAGGATTTTTTTATCAAACGCATAGGCAAACCCATCCAAATTCATTTAGTGGAAAAAAACCCTGAGTCTATTCGTTTTGGACAGGTTTATAGGTCAAACTATCAGTATCCTGTTGTCAGTGAGGTAGAGTTCAAAATCCGAATTCAAGGTAAAAATACTACTTTGGATATGTATGCGGGTATATGCGTAAAAATGAAACAACTTAAATTGTTGTACTTTCGAGAAATGTGAAATTTTTAATCCTAACCAATCATTTACGGAGTGAGATGGGTTTTTTTGGGCGTGTTCCTTTACCGCGCTTCGGGTCAAGAGACACATCCAAAAACAAAAATAAACCTCACAGGTTTCGATAACTTCGTTCCAAAATTTTGAAAAGTGTAATTTTGTGTATGATTATTGTAATAACATTGTTTTTATCGTTACTTTTAAGTATTTTTTCGTGCGAGATTGCTGCGCAGCATACAGCAGATATCCGAAAAATCATTGAATTAGGTTATCAAAAACAAACCCGTCAACTTTTACCTTATCTCACTGACAAAAATGAAGTAAGGCGATATTATGCTACCTTACAATGCATATCCCTTGCGGATACATTGACCATTCCATACCTGAAACAAAATACAACTGACACTTCCCTGCGAGTGGCCTGTACGGCTGCCTACGCTCTGGGAGGATTTTCATCAGAAATAAATTTGTTTTTACTACCCTTGATATTACAAGAAAAACGAGATACAGTAGCTTATTGGCTAAGTATCAGTTCAGGAAAATATGCTAAAACACACCAGCCCTTATTTTATGAGTATTTAGATACACTCACAAAAGTTACACGTTTAGAGGGTGCTTTATATGCTTTATCTTATTTAGGAATGCAAGGAATATACGAAGAGAAAGGTATTCAAAAAGCTTTATATTGCCTTTTTCATACAGATAAACGCCTGCGTTATGCTGCATCCAAATACTTTGAACGAATACCCATTTCGCAGTACACAACCTCTATCCGCCAGGGTATATTCAAGCAAGTCCAACAGGAAACAGACATTTACACTAAAATTGCTTTAATACATGCTTTAGGTAAGTGTCTACCCAATGATAGCATACAACAATACCTTAACAAAATCTGCATTGAAGAGAAGCAAGAATATAGATACATTGTAGCAGCACTACGTGCAGGGGGCATACCTACTCAAAAACCTGCCATTCAAAATGAAATCATTCAGCAAGAAATGCTTAACCTTGTACTAAACAGTCATATACCTGATACAATTAGCTATATTAAGTCTTTCAAAACAAGCTTAGCTAATGCTGCATCTTCTTATCCTCTACTCAAAAATAAGTCTCCGTATTCAGCGTTACCATTGCTAATGTATTTAGGACAGTCTGTTCGAAATCATGCTATAATAGCATCAGAAATGCTTAATACAGAGAACACGTCTATTATTAGAACGACTGCGGCAAACCTCCTGCTGCATCTTAGACAAGATCCCTTATTTCATACCCTTAAGCAAGATACTAACTTATTTTTACAATACTGCAAACAGGGTTTATTATCCAAAGAAGTGGGTGTTGTGTCTATCATGGCAGGGATGGCAAGGAAGTATTATCTCAATCAGATAGACTTATCACAATTAGAGCAAGCAAAGTCATCTCTAATACTACCTCGTGATATTGAAACATATCAGGAAATTGAAAAAACTGTGGCAATCAAACAAGGTAAAAAATATAGTTCATCACAGTATCCTCAAAAATATTACACCAAGATAGAGTGGGACTTACTGTCTAGTCTACGACCTGTGGTAGAGATAAAAACGAACAAGGGAATACTTCAAGCTGAGTTGTATGCGGATTATGCCCCTGCAACTGTAAGTTATTTTCTTAGATTAGTTAAAGAAAGGTATTTTGAGGGGCGTTATTTTCATCGTTTAGTACCTAATTTTGTGGTACAAGGGGGATGTCCTCGCGGGGATGGCTACGGTAGCGCAGATGTACTTTTGCGATCTGAATTATCTCCTTTATTTTACCAAGAGGGCAGCATAGGTATGGCATCCGCAGGTAAGGACACGGAAAGTACCCAATTCTTTATTACTCATGTTCCTACCCCACATCTTAATGGTAAATATACTTTATTTGGCAAAGTTATATCAGGTATAAGCGTAGTACATTCACTCACTGTGGGAGATACAATCATAAAAATAGAACTAAAAAAATAAAAAGACTGATAATCAACACTATACAAAAAAACGCATTTCAGAATTGAACTTTTTTTTCTAAAAAGCCGAGATAAATTTTGATGGATAACAAATTATTCTATAATTTCACGTGCAGATAAAGAATGTAAGCAAAAAAATATGTACAAATCATTCACACTTTGGGTAGCTGTTTTTGTAACAGCCTACCATTTATTTGCACAATTAGACATTAAAGAAGCCAGCGGCAGCGTAGATGGAATGTCTGGTAAGTGCTTTCAGGCTGTGTGTGCGGGAGGAATTGACGTTGCACGAGAAGTAGCATCCAAAAAAGTCAAGTCCTACGCAACAAAGTCAAAAAATATAAGCGAAAAAGATGATGTATATTCTGTAACCAACGTATCCTCGCCCGATTTATCCGATGATGTGGTAAGTTTGTATATTAAATTAGAGTCTAACAAAGCAGATGAGACAAGAGTGAGTGTATTTCTCAAAAAAGGTGATGATTTTGTAGATGGAGCTAAGTATGCAAAAGAAGCCCGAAATATCCGTTTGTTCTTGAAAAATTTTAATCAAGAACTCAAATCTGCACAATTGAGAAAAATACTTGATATTGAAGAAGGTAAATTAGCCGACTTAACTAAATCCTTAAATGAAACACAAAATAGGCTCAATGAACAAAAAGCCAGTATCGCAAATAAGCAAGCAGAAATTAAGCGTTTGCAGCAAGAAACTGAACTTAAAATAAAGAACCTTAATGCCGAAATTACTAATTTACAAAATCAAATTACTGCTACCGAAGGCGAACAAGCTCGTTTGAAAAAGGCTATTGAAGAGCAACAGAAAAAAGTAGATGAACTCAACAGCCAATAAAAAAGCATTTGTTCATCATATCATAAACTAAAAAGTCTGCTGAAAATCAGCAGACTTTTTACTTGGTATCCTAAAAAATCATATTTAATGAACTAAAAAAAACTATGAGGTATTATTTTTGCAGACTAAAAGCATTTTTTCAAGTATTATCCCGATGATAAACATATTATTAGCTATTTTAGCTCTATCCATTTTAATAGTAATACATGAGCTGGGGCATTTTTTATTTGCTCGTTTATTTGGTATGCGAGTAGAAAAGTTTTTTCTATTTTTCGATGTTAAAAACTTCAAAATCAGTAAAAAAATAAAAGACACTGAATATGGTATAGGTATTATTCCGTTTGGAGGGTACGTAAAGATATCAGGTATATTGGACGAAAACATGGATAAAGAATCCTTAAAAGAACCACCTAAACCGTATGAGTTTCGTTCTAAACCTGTATGGCAGCGAATATTGGTCATGTTAGGTGGTATTCTTTTTAACACGATTACAGCTATCTTAGTCTTCGCTTTACTTAAAACTATTTACGGAGAACCAACAATTCTTTCTAAACAATTAGAAAACGGCATTTATGTACCTGAAAATAGCTTAGGATACGAATTAGGGTTACGCACAGGGGACAAGATAGTTTCAGTTAATGGTACTTTACCCGAAACTTACGAAGCCATGATAAATCCACAAATCTTTCTCAAAGACAATCCTTATTATGAGATTGTACGTGATGGTCAGAAGCAAAAAATTCAAATTCCTGCGGATTTTGTGGGTAAATTATCTAAACAGAAGCGGGGCGAACCCATATTTTTACCTCGTTTTGAGTATTCCATAGCCGAAGTAGCTCCTAATTCTGTAGCTAAACAAATTGGGCTTCAAAAAGGGGATAAAATTCTCTCTCTCAATGGTGTAAAAACCCTTTATTTTGATGAACTCAAAGCTTGTGTCAATGAAAATAAAAATAAGCACATCACTCTCAAGGTGTTGCGTGATGGTAACGAAATTGAGTTAAAGGGAAGTTTAGGCGATAAAGGATTAGGAGTCATACCTCATCAAGAGATTGCGGAAAAGGTTATAACATACAATTTCTTTGAAGCCATACCCGTAGGTGCAGTAGAAGCATGGAATTTCGTAGTAATGAATGTGCAAGGGTTGCGAAAAATATTTAAAGGAGAACTTTCTTTTTCAGAGAACATACGTGGACCCTTGGGAATTATTGAGACTTTTGGACAAGCTCGTAATAATGGTGGGTGGTTTGGTTTTCTTAAATTAACGGCTATTATTAGTGTCATATTAGCCTTTACTAACCTTTTACCCATTCCTGCTTTAGATGGCGGACATGTTGTTTTATTATTGTATGAAGGTATTACTCGTAGAGAGCCTTCTATTAAGGTAAGAGAGATTATTCAAGTTGTAGGATTTTTTATTATTATTGGGTTGATGATTTTTGCCACTTTTAATGACATTCTACGCTTTTTTAGATAATGGACAATTAGTGATAGCTTAATATTTTTGGGCGTTTCCTTGTGGGCATGAGCGCAGCGAAACGCAAGCAAGGGCACGCCCAAAAAACATCAACATTTGATACTTGAACTCCTATTAGTTTTAATCTTGAAATTTTGTCAATACACGGTTGTTTACCTCTCTCAAAAGAGAACATACGAAATTTTTGCGCAAGAGTTATTTTATTTATTTCACACTCCGAATATAGCTAATATGTTCCTAAATCTCTGTTATTTGAATTTAATGTAGTACTTGGTGGAGTCACTTAGATAAACCATCGTAGTATCACTTACTCTACTACTAAATAGTCCATATCCCCCGTTGATGTTTGTGTACTCCGGCTTGGTTTCCTGGAAACCATTATCAGGGGCGTTTACTCGCATGTAGTCATACAACTCTTTGCCTGCACCTGTGATTTTGAAAACCAGCTTACCCGCATAGAACTCTTTATTAGCTCGTTTATAGTCAGGTAAAAGAGAGTTTACGTAATCCGCAAATACGTCCTCAGGAATAGGATATATGTACTCTGCTCCATTAGATTGGGGTATAACATTTCTGCCCAATACCCAATGAATTGTATCGTCAGTTAAAATGTTAGTAGTAAAATCTTTGTAAGAGTAGAAAAAAAAGGCTTCTATATCTACGGCTTTAATAGTGTTACCTGCAAATTGATATCGCATTGTATTCTTTCTTTCTAAGCGTAAAGTAGTAGCAGTTAGAGGTACTAAAATATTTAAGCCGTTACTCAAGCTAATTCTTGACGAGGTAATTTTTTTACCATCAGGCAATTCTGCATACAATTCGTATTGTAGGGCAGGGTTGAGGGGTGTAGTGGTAGTCCAAACCGTTTCTGTGGGATAAAAATTTCCCGCAGGTTTATTGATAACTTCGGGGCTGAGGTTAATCGTTTGTGTTAAAGCACCTGCGTTGTTATATCCTCTGATTTGTACCATTGCGTTACTCACACTTAAATCATTATTTTTTGCATATTCAATAGCGTTTCCTTCTACTAAAAAGGCTTTGTATAGCCGAATATACTGTTTGGTCTGATTAGGGTCTAATAAACCATAAGTTACTAGTATCTCTTCTTTTTTTTCTGCATTAACCTTTAATTCTGTGGAGCAGGATGATAAAAAACCCGTTAGTATCAAAACTGTAGCAAAGATAATCAAGTTTAACTTCATATTACAAAAATATGAAGTTTGGTTTTACGAAATTATTGCAACTGGGTAGTTTTTGTAAAATTTTTGTCATTTTTCTTGTTACTACGGTATATCCATACCCAACCAACTACACCTGCAATAATTAAGAGAAAAGATAGAATTTCTGCCTGTGTTATTTTTAAGCCCACGATATTGTATGGAATATTTACACGAATTTTCTCAATCAAAAACCTTTCTACTCCGTTAAATATGAGATAGATACAAAATAAAACCCCGTGTTGTAGTTTAACTTTTCTGCCCATAAATAGTAAAATTAGGCCTAAAACTATACCCAAAATAGATTCCCATAAAGGGGTGGGATATACATACCCTGGATTTTCCCCTAACACATTATTTGGATAGTTGTAAGCATAAAACCAATCAGGAAAGGGTTTGAAGAAGGTTGGTTTGTTAGCTAAGCATGATGCAGTTCCGTCGCCTACTTGTATGCCCCAGTCCCCGTCGCCTGCTATGTGGCAGCCAATGCGACCTACTCCATACGTCGCCATCAGACCTGGTCCTGCGGCATCTAAGTAAGGTAAAAGTGGAATTTTATATCGTTTAATATAATAAATGACAGCAACTGCTCCGAATATCAAACCTCCGTAATAAGTTAAACCATCAAAACCAAAAAGGCTTTCAGCAGGGTGTTTCACAAAGTCCTCCCAAGTTTCTAAAACAGCAAAAATCTTAGCTCCCAAAATTCCAAAAATAGCCGCAATGAATATTACGTTGTTCATCAAGTCATGGGGATACGCTTGCTTCTTTTCTTTTTTAGGTTTGATGCCTTTATATTTATAGTATTCATAGCCCTTGTACGTACATGTAATCAAAACTCCTACTACTAAACCCGTTAAAGATCCTTGACTGCTTAATAAAATTTGTTGTGGATTAGCATTAAATAAACTGTAATTGGTAATAATATATCCCAGCTTATACCCTAATAAGCCTCCTAAAATAAGGTTGATAAAAATATCTGTTTTAGAAGGTTCGCCAGCAGTAGTGTAGGTGAGTTCAAATGTAGAAAAAATACCTAATTTAGCTTTACGTTTTAATTCGTGATAAATCATGAAGTAGGCTACGACAAAACTCATAGCCATCATAAAGCCGAAGCTTTGTATAGGTACGGGTAGATCGAACCCAAACAAGTCTTTGGTTAAGTCAGATATACGCGGGTACAAAATGTATTCAGAATTAGAGCACGCAAAAATACTGTTTGAGGATAAAAAAGCAAAAAAATTATTTTAGCCTTATTATTGGTTATGTTAGTTCTAATGCTTGATTTTCATTTCTTGGGCGTGTCCCTCGCTTTCGCTCGGGTCGGTGCATTCCGCACTACGCTAACGCTTCGGTACTTCGCTGCGCTTCGTACTGCCCTGACGGGCATGCTCCATGCCCCTCACGCATTTAACCCTGTATTTTGAGGTTTTTATCTTATTTTATGCATAGTTTTGTTTTATCTTGTTTTTGCGTTATTTTCAGTTACTTACAAGGTTAAACGGAGTATAGAGGGTTTAAGATACTTGCAGAATGTTCTGCGTGAGGCATGCGGAGGGTGCGTCAGCAGTGCGTAGCGTTAGCGAAGCACCGAAGCGATAGCGCAGCCCGCAGCACGCCGACCTTGCCCACACGAGCGCAGCGAGACGTGGGCAAGGACACGCCCCACAAAAAAGACTTAATAACTAACTAATTCATACCTATTCTTTGTAAAAAGAAAATAAACTTAATATATTTATTTGTTTAGTCCTCATTTAGTTGGAGGGAGTATGCTTTTTATCTTGTTTGGATAACTTTACTTTGTTTGATTTTATGTTCTTTGTGTTTTTAGACATTTTTTCTGTTTTTTTACCATAAACAGAGTTTTTTTGCTTTTTAGGAGTAGAATACTCAATTTTTACATTTCTACCTTTGTATGTAATTCCTTCAAGCCCTTGTATTACGGTGTCCGCTAAAGATTGAGATAAAGTAAAAAACGAAAAAGCAGGGTATAACTCAACTTTTTTAATAGTACGCTTGGGAATACCCGTATATTTTTCTACAAATTTGATTAATCCAATAGTATCAAAGCCATCTTTCTCACCAAGATTGATAAAAAAACGGCTGTTTTTATTGGACTCATATTCAGGGTGTTCAATATTATGCAAAGATAAGTCTTTTGCATCTTGATAGTATTTTAACACTTGTAAGAATTCTAAATAAGAAAAGCGTTTAATTAACTCTTCCCGAGATAGGTCGGCTACGTCTTTCATGATACGCGGTAAATATTCTGAAATTAAGCTTTCGTCATAGGTTAGATTTTTGAGAGTGTCAAAAAAATGGATGAAACGCTGTTCTATGACCTCATTAGCTTGTGGGATATGAAATTGATGAATATTCTGCTTGATAAGATTTTTAATGCTTTTGATTTTTCGTTCCTCTGGCGGAGTAATAATAGATAAACAGTAACCACTTTTACCTGCGCGAGCAGTACGCCCTGATCGGTGAATGTATGTTTCTATTTCGTCAGGCAGGTCGTAATTGATGACATGGGTGATGTTGTCAATATCTAATCCACGAGCGGCTACATCTGTGGCTACTAAAATTTGTAAGCTTTTTTCTCTAAAACGGTTCATGGTTTTATCTCTCATCACTTGGGATAAATCTCCATGTAGTGCGTCAGCATTGTAGCCCTCTCGGATAAGCTTTTCAGCAATTTCTTGGGCAACTACTTTTGTACGCACAAAAACAATCGCATAGATATCAGGATAATAATCTAACAAACGTTTTAGAACTGCATATTTATCAGTTGCACGGCATACGTAATATCTATGAGTGATATTAGGTGCAGTTTCAGTTTTTTGACTAATTTTTACTTCATAGGGTTGGTTCATGTAGTTTTTAGTGATAGACCTTACCTCATCAGGCATGGTAGCCGAGAAAAGCCATATTTTTTTGTTTGTGTTTGTTTGAGAAAGAATAGCATCAATATCTTCTTTGAAGCCCATGTTGAGCATTTCATCTGCTTCATCTAAAACAAGTGTATGTATTTGGTCAATGGAAATAGCTTTTCTTTCTATCAAATCTAATAAGCGACCTGGTGTGGCGACTACAATATTAGCCCCTTGCTTTACCTGCTTGATTTGGGTTTGAATGTTAGCCCCTCCGTACACTGCTACGATATGTATCCCTTTGAGATACTTTGCATAGGTTTGTAAATCCTGCATGATTTGAATGCATAGCTCTCGTGTGGGGCATACAATCAGACCTTGTATGTGTTTGAGACTTGTATCTATTTTTTGCAGTAAAGGTAGACCAAAAGCTGCGGTCTTTCCTGTTCCTGTTTGTGCTAATCCAATAAAGTCCCGATTTTGAGTAAGCAAAAAAGGAATGGTTTTTTCTTGTATTTCTGATGGTTTTATGTATCCTAAATCACCAATTGCTTGTAGTAATTCTGATGCTAAACCTAAGGTTTCAAAACTTTGTGTCATTATTTAATGATAACTGGTAGCAAAAGTAGGAATTTATTTTGAGTTACAAGTGAAAGAATAATTATCTTTTTGATTTTATTTGGCAAGATTGATTTTTAAGGATGGTCAAATTTTTAGTGTTTTTTTGGGCGTGTCCTTGTGGGCGTTACGCTACGCGTATGCCCACAAGGTCGGCGTGCTACGGGCTACGCTATCGCTACGGTGCTGCGCACTGCTGACGCACCCTTCGCATGCCTCACGCAGCAGCTATTGAACTAAATCCACTTACAAAAATCTTAACCTTGTAAGTACCTCAAAACCAACACTAAACAAGGTAAAGAAACTATTTTAATCTTGCAAATCCTTGAGAATCAATTCAAAATAGGATAAAACTTGAATGTTCAGGGTTAAAGGATTATAGGAAGTGTATGTATTCAAAGTTTAACCTTGTATATACCTGATAATCAAATTAAAACAAG
>JANWVE010000329.1 GCA_025057675.1 Bacteroidia bacterium | reverse complement strand
AAGGCAAAGCAAACGCACGTATAAAAACTAAGAAAAACATCCAAGAGCAGTTTGCGTGAGGGATACGCAGCATGCCGTCAGGCAGTGCGAAGCGCAGCGTAGCACCGAAGCGATAGCGTAGTGCGCAGTAGCCCGACCCGAGCGCAGCGAAGGGACACGCCCAAAAAAATATCACTCATATCGTTAATATCAGTTATTCAAGGGATTAGTATAATTATGCTAAAATACTTTTCACGTATTGCGATTTTCTGCATAGTTTTGCGATATGATTGCAAAATTAGTTCAGCAAAGAGTAAATCTGCCTTTGCATTCTGTTGAAGCAACGATTACTTTACTGGAAGAAGGTGCTACTGTGCCTTTTATAGCCCGTTACCGGAAAGAACGCACAGACGGCATGGATGAAGAGCAAATCCGCGAAATAGAAAGTGCGCTCAAGTATGTCAAACAATTAGAAGAACGCAAGGAAACTATCCTGAACAGCATTCGGGAGCAAAATAAATTAACTCCAGAACTGGAAGCCCAGATTTCAGCCTGTGAT
>JANWVE010000328.1 GCA_025057675.1 Bacteroidia bacterium | reverse complement strand
AAATGGCAGCGTTACTTACTGGAATACAACCTGGCGATGAAGTAATTATGCCTTCTTATACTTTTGTCTCAACTGCTAATGCTTTTGTACTGCGTGGTGCCAAAATTCGCTTTTGCGACAGTTGCCACAATGAACCTAATATAGATACCGAACAAATAGAATCTCTTATTACAGAGCGCACGCGCGTTATTGTCCCTGTGCACTATGCAGGAGTAGCATGTCAGATGGAAAAAATCATGTTTCTCGCTCAAAAATATCATCTCTGGGTAGTAGAAGATGCTGCTCAAGCAATTGATAGTTACTACATTTATCCAGATGGTAGTCGCCAAGCCTTAGGAAGCATTGGTCACTTAGGAACTTTTTCTTTTCATGAGACAAAAAATATCATTTCTGGCGAAGGTGGCATGCTTACAATTAATGAGGAAAAATTTAAAGCGCGTGCAGAGATTATTTGGGAAAAAGGTACTAATCGCTCAGCGTTCTTTCGGGGTGAGATAGACAAATATGGATGGGTAGATGTAGGTTCTTCTTTTTTGCCTTCAGAAATTATT
>JANWVE010000327.1 GCA_025057675.1 Bacteroidia bacterium | reverse complement strand
TTTTTTGGGCGTGTCCCTCGCTGCGCTCGGGTCGGCGTGCTACGGGCTAACGGTGCTGCGCCCCACCCCCTGGGCAATGGGCTTGAGTGTGGGCGAGGGGCTTCGCACCAAGCCTGACGGCTTGCCCTCCGCATGCCTCACGCACGCAGCAAGTAAACTAAGTCCCTTTACGCGAAATGTAACCTTGTAAGTACTTCAAAATGAATATCAAACAAGGTAAAAATATATTTTAATCTTGTAAGTCATTGGAAACGAATATAAAACAAAGTAAAACATCCATATCTAGGGTTAAAGTGTTGTGTAAAGTCAATCTGTTTAAGGTTTAACTTTGTAAGTACTTGAATATCAACAAAAAGCAAGATAAAATGACAACATTTAAAATAAAGTAAAAAATTTTAACTTTATAAGTAATTGAAAATGAACATCAAACAAGGTAAAGCAAGGGCATGTATACAAACAAGGTAAAGCATCAAAAAGCTGCTTGCGTGAGGGATACGGAGCATGCCGTTAGGCAGTGCGGAGCGTTAGCGTAGCACCGAAGCGAACGCGTAGT
>JANWVE010000326.1 GCA_025057675.1 Bacteroidia bacterium | reverse complement strand
TGATAAGTGTTTGTGCTGCTATTTACTTGGGCTATACCTTGCCAAGTATTATTTTGCCACTTTTCTACTACAAAATGCTGTATAGGTTCTTGAATAGTGTTTTGCCAAGTAACAAATACCCCTTTATTCTCAAAACAATACTTTACACTGACCTTCAAACTAAACGTAGATAAAATACACTCAGGTTCAAGCTTAGTTACAACAACATCCCAGCCTCCCCCGTATATAGTTTGAAAAGCCCCAGGTGTAGTAGGATACCCTTCACCTGTATATCCACAAACATAAACATACCCACTATTGTCTAAAGTAATGCCACCTGGCTCCTCAGAGCCCGTACCCCCTAAATAAGTAGAATACGCAAGATATGTCCCACCAGGCGATACTACAGTTACGAATAGATCTTTAATTCCGCTACCATAACTTTGGTAAGCACAAGGAGTAATATCATAATCGGTAGGAGGGTAGGCCACACCTGTAATATATGCATAACCACTGCCATCTACGGCTATGCCATAGCCCCTCTCATCACTACTTCCCCCAATATACGTAGAATACA
>JANWVE010000325.1 GCA_025057675.1 Bacteroidia bacterium | reverse complement strand
AAGTTACATTTTGTATAAGTGGGATTAGTTTACTTGCCGATTGCGTGAGGCATGCGGAGGGCAAGCCGTCAGGCTTGGTGCGAAGCCCCTCGCCCACACTTTTACTCTTGCCCAAGGAGTGGGCGGGTGGGGCTCAGCACCGTTAGCCCGTAGCACGCCGACCTTGCCCACATGAGCGCAGCGAGCCGTGGGCAAGGACACGCCCAAAAAATTAAAATTTAACCTTGAAAAAATTACTCTTTGTGCAAAGGAAAAGTAGGCTTAATATAGCCAGCGTAAAAAAATAGGTAAAGCGTTTTTAGTAATGTTAAGATAAGGTACGGGTTTAGCCCCAAACCTACGAAAAATACGTTCTACGCCTTCTATCATTGAACCTTCAAAATCAAATCTTGTGGCGCCGTTCTGCTTGGCTAAAAGGATAGCGTTCCAAAGCAATATTTCTACAGATGCTTGTTCATTTTCTTGTTCGTTTTTAGACAAACCATAGAAATTTATCCAACTATTTTTATAGTGCAAAAGTAGAGTTCCCGTAATGATTTTATTCTTTTGTGTAGCTAATAGCA
>JANWVE010000324.1 GCA_025057675.1 Bacteroidia bacterium | reverse complement strand
TTAAGGGCTGTATCCATTTTTTCAGCGTCCTGATATTGACTTTATACAGCTGACACAGTTCTTTTTTGCTGTATGACTGTACTTTACAGTATGCCCTCATCTCCTCCGTATTTGTCTTTGTATTCATCTTCATCTAACAGGTTCGTTTGGGATGTTTCGGCAGTACCTATGCGGTTTATGCCTTTTATATTCATGATTAGCTTTTCTAACCTTTCAAATCCTGCGTGCATCGTCCCTTTTAACTTATCTACGCTTTGTTCTAACTTATCTATGCGTCTGTGGGTTTCTTTGAGTATCCTGCGGGAGTGCAGCATGCTTTGTGCAGAAAGTATATCCTCGCCGGTAAAAGTTGCTTCTTTGCTGTTGCCTTTAATAGAATACGATAACTTGACTAAATCCTGTTCTTTGTATAGGTCTTTTATGTTTCCTGATACAGGGCTGTGATAACAAAGTTCCTGTCCATACCATTTTGCAATCAGTACATTGTTCTGGTGCCGCGGCTCTAATATGTTTTTTTGAATAAATTCTTTGTACCGTGCCTCAGGATATTCATTATTTAATCTT
>JANWVE010000323.1 GCA_025057675.1 Bacteroidia bacterium | reverse complement strand
AAAATTACCCAAAAAATTAACCTGCATATACACAGCTGTTACAGGTGTGTAAAAAGGTTTTTGTAAGGTGCATACAGGTTTGGTAAGGTTCGTACAGGTTGGTTTTATCCTTTGTGCAGGTCAGGCAAGTTCGGGCATCAGACGGGTACAGCTTCCGTGAACATACTTTTTTTTTGAAAACATAAAACAAAAACACGGCTTTTTTGAGCTGTTTTTTTCAAAAAACTGATTCGGGCAGAAAGCAAGAACGAAAAAAAAAATTTCAATGTAGTAAGATGCTCATCTTACTATCTTACTACAAATTGCCAAATGTAGTAAGATGTAGTAAGATGTTTTTAGGCATCTTACTACAAAAAAACCGCTTCCATTATATAAAGAACCTATATTTTGGTTTGTAGTAAGATGCATCTTACTACATTAATATTTTTTCATTTTTGGAGGTGCAGGAAACTTTTCAAAAAAAAACATCTGCCCAAAATGAGTATATGTCTTACCTTTTTTATATTAGTTTCTTTTCTGGGCGTGCCCCTGCGCTAACGCTTGGGTCGGGCTATTGCGCACTGCG
>JANWVE010000322.1 GCA_025057675.1 Bacteroidia bacterium | reverse complement strand
GTTGGTAGCAGAGGCAAAAAGTGTGTATGCTTGCATAGAAAAGGGCAAAGAGCAAGACAAGAGATGTTGTCTGTTGGTGGTCGTTATCGTACATTTGATGATTTCAAAAAAGCTATCTTCATTATTATACTATGATTTAAGTGATTTGGTAGATTATCTTGATTTATGTACATGATTTTCAGGATTCTATCTATCTTAATAACATAAAACCTTTTAATTTTTAGTATAGAAACCCTAATTTCTTGGAATTTTCATATCTCTAATGTAAAACCAATTAAAGTATAGTATATTTTTGTTACACAGTTTTTTTCGCACCTTTTCCGTAAATTTTCATGAAAAATGCACTATTCAAACAAAAACTCCGAGAAGCTACCTTCGTAGAAATTCCTGCCTTGTTGGATACTTTGCAACTAAACTACGATAAAATTCCTTCGCATTTGCGAAGCAGTTTTAACCAACTCAAAGCCGAATTTTTTGGACAACCTAATAACTTTAGCCTGACGAATTGGCAAGCTAAATTAGACGTGCTAATTGGGCAATTCAACTTTGAAATTGAAGAATACAATGA
>JANWVE010000321.1 GCA_025057675.1 Bacteroidia bacterium | reverse complement strand
TAAGAGCAGATAAACACCCACAGATAAAAACAAAGCAAACAAAGGTTCAGTTAATCCCGAAAAGGTAAGTATGTAGTAAGAGGGCATCAAGATGCAGAAAAGTACGGGGAGTATAGGTTGGTTTATCTTTAACAAAACGGCACATTGATATGTAAAATACAAAGTAAAAACTGTAACCAGGGCATTAAAAACCTTTATCCCTGTAAACCCAAATTGTGCAAAAGGTGAAGCAAGCAAGGTAAACACAGGTTTTGCCCAGTGGTCAAAAAAGAATATAGGATATTTGAAGGCATATTTAGCGAACAGAAAATGAGTGATAGTATCTCCTGTTCCTGCCGTGCCGTTGAAATAAAAAATAGTCCAAGCACAAATGAATATATAGAGAATTAAAACGTACCATAATACTTTTTTTGGGCACCAATGGATAGAAAACATAATTATTGCAAAAGTATAAACTGTGTATAATAGAGCAAATTAACTGATTGATTTTTTATTTTTTTGGGCGTGTCCTTGTGGGCGTTTCGCTTGCGCTCATGCCCACAAGGTCGGCGTGCTGCGGGCTACGTGCGGA
>JANWVE010000320.1 GCA_025057675.1 Bacteroidia bacterium | reverse complement strand
GCATCGGGTGCGGGCGTGGATGGACGCCTGCGGACGGACGGAGCAACCGCTGGTGGTGCTGGGGGATGGCGCGTACAGTGCGCAGGCGTTCGTGCAGGGGCTGCCGGCGCGCACCTGGGCGATTGTGCGGGTGCGCGCCGACGCGCGGTTGTGCGCGTTGCCTGAAGGGGGCAGGCGTCGGGTGTATGGGGCGCGGTTTGCGCCGCGGGACATCTGGCGAGCGCGTCGGGGGCAGGCTGTGCCCGTGGCAGGGCGTTGGCGGGAGGTGGCAGTGGTGGTGCGGGGGCGTGAGCGGACACGGCAGGTGTGGTTTGGGGTGTGTCGGCGATGGGGGTGGGGGCGACAGGTGTTCGGGTGTCTAATCGTGCGGGGGCGCAAGGGGGGGGGGCGGGCGAAGGAGCAAGCGCCGATGGCGTTTTTGGTAGCGTCGGGGGACGGGGATGTCTCGGAGTTGCCGTGGGGGGTGGCGCAGGCAGCGGAGTGGGTGTGGCAGCGATGGGAGTGTGAGGTGAGTTTTCGGGAGATGAAAAGTGGGTTTGGGTTGGGGGAGAAGCCGTGTTGGGGGCGGCGTTCGGGGGTAGTGAGT
>JANWVE010000031.1 GCA_025057675.1 Bacteroidia bacterium | reverse complement strand
CAATTTTTATTCCCCGATATTCATACCATTATACCACCTGATATGATTCACATTACTTAAAATGTCAACCATATTGATTTTTTCACGAATTTTTGTTTTATTTGTAATCTATTTATTTACTCTTGACATGGGAATTGTATGAAAAACCTATACTTTCAACGACTAAAAAAGTTTTTTGAGGTACGCCCATCTGCGGAAGTTATTCGACTTATAGCTACCAAACAGAACAACATCACTGATATAACTCTTATTATAGGATTTTTTATGTGGCCAATATGGATTGCTTTTGATTATCTTTTTGCCCCAGAAGTTTGGAAAAATATCTTACCCATACGTATTTTAGGAGCACTTGTGTTCATACTAACCTATCTATATAGAAACAAACTCTCCTTCGAACAAAAACAAGAGGCAATCTTTTGGTCCATTTCACTGGCATTAGGGTACATGTTTGCCCTCATTGATAAAGAAAGCATGCCCACTTATTTTACCGGTTTTACCTTCACTACGGCGTTTATGTTTCAAACTTTTCATATTAACCGTAGGAAAAACTTAGTTTACTTCCTAAGCACTCTAAGTATATTTTTCGTCGCATATTTTTTTAATCGCCATTCTTTTTTAGAAATTTTAGGAGGGGGTGGTTTTGCAACTCTGACCATACTCCTACTGATGGTATTTATTGCCGATAGTAACTACAGAAACAACATCAACTCCGCTGAAAAAACTATACTTATACAAGAACAAAAACAGGATATAGAAAACAAAAATAGGGCTATTACTGAAAGTCTTACGTATGCCAAACGTATTCAAATGAGCATTCTTCCAGACGATGAATCAATTCGCAAAAATTTTACAAGTATGTTTGTTATCTACAAACCTTGCGATATTGTGTCAGGAGATTTTTACTGGTTTGTACAAAATCAAGATAAAATTATTATTGCTGTGGCTGATTGTACAGGACACGGTGTTCCCGGTGCTTTTATGACTCTTATCAATAACAACCTCTTGAACCAGGTGATTAAAGAAAACAAAATTCATGAACCTCACAAAGTGCTGCAATATGTAAGGGAAAAACTAATTACCACTCTTAACACGTATCAAAAAAATGAATATATCAAAGACGGAATGGACATTTCATTGATTAGTATTGATAAAAATACTCTTTCTATTCAATTCTCAGGGGCTAATCGTCCTTTATGGATTATCAGACATGAAACAAAATCTCAAATAGAAGAAATAAAAGGAGATAAGGTGTTCATCGGATACGACGAGCAATGGGAAAGCAAAGAGCTTCATGTCTGGGAGAGCGTTTTGAAAAAGAAAGATAGGATATACCTTTTTACAGACGGAATAGTTGACCAATTTGGTGGAGATAAAGACAAAAAATTTGGAATTGGTAGACTAAAAGAAACACTGATACAAACAGCTGAACAGCCACTTGAAATCCAAAAAAATAATCTGAAAGAGGTTTTAACGAAATGGCAAGGTTCAAACCCCCAAACTGACGATATGTGTATCATCGGAATTGAAGTGTAATAAAGTCTGCTATCATCAATTATACACAAGTGATAAAGAAATATAAGCTATGTTCATATAAAAATTTGTACGATAGATGTTTTTTGGGCGTGCCCCTCGCTAACGCTCGGGTCGGTGCATTCCGCACTACGCGTGCGCTGCGGTGCTGCACTTCGTTTCGCACAGGGCTGACGCCCTTGCTTCATGCCCCTCACGCGGCTTAACCCTGGATTTTGAGGTTTTGCTTTATTTTTAAGCATAGCTTTGCTTTACCTTGTTTGAACTTAATTTTCAATTATTTACAAGGTTAAACTTGGTATAAGTAGACTCAATTTAATAACAAAGTTATTTGCGTGAGGCATGCGAAGGGCGTGCGTCAGCACGGTGCGAAGCCCCCCGCCCACACTTTACCCATTGACCAGGGGGTGGGCGGGTGGGGCGCAGCACCGTTAGCCCGCAGCACGCCGACCCGAGCGCCAGCGAGGGACACGCCTAAAAGAATAATCCAAATCTGTACATAACACCATGCTATGTAAGCTATACTTTTTGTCTGTTAGCAAAAAACAAAACTTACCTCTCACAAAAATATAATTGAGAACTTTACATAAAAAAGACTTTACTTGCAAATAAAAAAATATGATAAGTTTTATGCAATCTGCTGAATAATAACTCTATCGTAAAAATACTAAAAATCAAGTAGTTGTAAATTTTAGCATAAAAAAACTTGTGTATAAATTGCCAACAAAATGTAACTTTATTACATTTGCAAGCGTTACTAAAAAGTAGAGTTTAAGGAGTTTTAGCAATATGAAAACAGCAAAGCAACAAAGACATTTTAAGATAATAGAACTGATTAACAAATACGATATTGCAAGTCAAGAAGAACTAACTAAATTGCTTCACGAAGCAGACATCGAGGTAACGCAAGCTACCTTATCTCGCGATTTATCTGAATTGGGAATCGCACGCATACGTGAAGGAAATCACTATAAATACGCACAGCTGCAAAGAGAAGAACTTACCGTTATCCAACAAATAGTAGGATTAGAGGTAAGAAGCATAGAACACAACAACGTGATGATTGTCATTAAGACCTTGATAGGTAGAGCTCAAGGTGTCGCTTTTTTCATAGATAGCCGCCATATTGAAGGAGTACTCGGTACTATGGCAGGCGATGACACTATTTTTGTCATACCTAGAAATATAGATGATATAGAACACATCTGTCAAGAAATAAAGGACGCTATTTTTAACCCTGAGGTATATCAGCATAATCATG
Organism: Bacteroidia bacterium; assembly: GCA_025057675.1. Taxonomy (GTDB): domain Bacteria; phylum Bacteroidota; class Bacteroidia; order JANWVE01; family JANWVE01; genus JANWVE01. The sequence continues at coordinate 17,229 of JANWVE010000031.1, read as the reverse complement.
TACATCATCACCACCACGAACATTAAACAGTGAAGGAGTTCGGACTAATTGGATACCCCTTGTCTCACAGTTTTTCACAAGAATACTTTACCAAAAAATTCAAAAGTCTTGGTCTAAACTATCAATACAAACTGTTTCCTATTCACTCCATAGATATACTCTCAGACATCCTTGCTAATAACCCCAATTTAATGGGAATTAACGTAACTATACCTCATAAGCAAAATGTTCTCAAACACCTTGACTTAATAAGCGAAGAGGTAAAAAAAATAGGCGCCGCAAATACCCTCAAAAAACTACCTGACGGTAGATGGAAAGGATTCAACACAGATGTAATCGGATTTGTGAAAGCAGTTGAGAAAGTTACTGAAAAAAAAGCATTTGAGCGTAGTATTCTAATAGGTAATGGAGGTGCTTCTAAAGCAGTACATTATGCACTAACACATCATTTTAATTGTCAAAATATTATTGTAGCTTGTAGAAATCCGATAGCTTCTCACGAGCTTTTTATAAGCGATCTGTCAGAAGAGATGATAGCCGCAGCGGATATTATTGTGCAATGTACACCTGTAGGCATGTATCCTAATGTAGATAATATGCTGATGATACCTTACTATGCTTTTCATTCACAACAGATAGTAATGGATCTGATTTATAATCCTGAGCAAACCCACTTTGTACGTTATGCCACGCAAAGAGGATGCACAATAGCATCAGGATTGGATATGTTGTACGCTCAAGCAAATGCTTCCTTTGAGATTTGGATGCAAGATTAAGAATAGCCCATCATCTCTAAACCACAGCCGTGATTTGAATTGCATGATGTATCAAAAATCAAGTAAAAAGGTATTTTTTGATATGAAAAGAGCAAGACAACAGGACATTGCCAAAGCTCAGTAATAATTATGCTAAAGTCTAAAAAATAATTTCACTTTTGGGCGTGTCCCTCGCTACCGCTCGGGTCGGGCTACTGCGCACTACGCTTACGCTTCGGTGCTACGCTACCGCTCCGCACTGCCTAACGGCATGCTCCGTATCCCTCACGCAAGCTGCCTTTGGATGTTTTACCTGATTTTTATGCATATTTTTGTTTTACCTTGTTTAATCTTCATTATCAAGTACTTACAAGGTAAAATTTTTTTATCCTGTTTGAATTATGCTCGCTTTATCTTGTTTTGTATTGATTTTCAAACACGTACAAGATTAAACCTTGAATACATGGACTTTTTGTAACACTTTAATCTCAATAAGGAAGTTTTACCTTTGTAGCTATGTGCTTATTTGTTTGAGATAGGAAGCTCAAATTACATTTTCAGGTGCTTACAAAACTAAGAAAATTTGTATAGGTGGACTTAGTCTACTTGCTGCTGCGTGAGGCATGCGGAGGGCGTGCGTCAGCACGGTGCGAAGCCCCTCGCCCATGCCCATAACCAGGGGGTGGGCGGGTGGGGCGTAGCACCGTTAGCCCGTAGCACGCCGACCTTGTGGGCATGAGCGCCAGCGAAACGCCCACAAGGACACGCCCAAAAAATTAAATTTAACACTTTAAGCATTTGAGTATTGTTTTATTTTTGCGTCAATGAAAGTTTCTTATCAGTGGCTAAAAGATTACCTCCCCATCTCCGATATAGATGTCCCAACGATTGCAAAAACCCTTACCCAAATAGGCTTAGAAGTAGAAGAAATACACGAATATACTTCTATACCTGGAAATTTAGAAGGATTAGTAGTAGGACAGGTAATACAGTGCGTACAACATCCCAACGCAGATAAACTTAAACTATGTCAAGTAGATATTGGCAATGAAATATTACAGATTGTATGCGGTGCAGCTAATGTTGCGAAAGGTCAGAAAGTAGTGGTGGCTACCATGGGTAGCACGATTTACCCCACTCAGGGCGAACCAATCAAGATAAAAAAAAGTAAAATTAGAGGAGAGGAATCCAATGGAATGATATGCGCCGAAGATGAAATAGGTATAGGAACTTCTCACGAAGGGATTATCGTTCTACCCGATTCTTGTGTGGTAGGAACACCTGTATCTCAAGTGCTATCTGTGTATAAAGACACTGTTTTTACTTTGGGTATTACACCAAACAGAAATGATGCCTTAGGTCATTTAGGCGTAGCCCGAGATATAGCTGCGGCTTTGCAAATTCCTTTGAACATTCCCAAATTTAAGCCTATTGAGAGCAAAGTTCCTATTCGTGTTTTAGCGTATCTACACGACCCGCAGGCTTGTCTGCGCTACTCTACCATAGAACTATACGATATCACTTTACAACCTAGCCCTGAATGGATTCAACATCGTTTGAAAGCTATTGGCATAAAACCCAAAAACAACATAGTGGACGCCACTAATTACGTTATGTATGCTTTGGGGCAGCCTTTACACGCTTTTGATATTGAGCAAATTCAAGGTCAAGAAATTCATGTAAAAGTTCTTACAAAAACAGAAAAATTTGTTACGTTAGATTATCAAGAAATCAATTTACCTGAAAATACTCTATCTATTTCTGATACTCAACAAACACTCTGCATTGCAGGCATATTCGGAGGTGCTAAAAGCAGCGTAAAAGAAACTACTACAAAAGTTTTATTAGAATCAGCTTATTTTGCACCTTTGTATATTCGCAAAAGCAGCAAATCTCTTAATTTACATACTGATGCCGCCTACCGTTTTGCCCGAAGTACAGATATTAACTCTACTCTATCAGCCTTGGAATTAGCCGTGCAAATTATTCAGGAAACTTGTCCAAATGTAGTTTGTAGTCAAATTCAAGATATTTATCCTAATCCCGTTCAACCGCACAAAATTTTTTATCGTTTTGAAAAAGCACACCAAGTAATAGGTACAAATATCCCCGCAGATCGTACTGAAAAAATCTTACAAATCTTAGGTTTTGAGATAATTTACAAAAATGAACAAAGTTTAACTTTATTATCGCCCACTTTCAAGGCAGATGTTAGCCGAGAGATTGATGTCATTGAAGAAGTAGCCCGTATTTACGGATTAGATAATATTCCGTTACCTGAATACACCCGCACTACTTATGTCCACTCTCCTAAACCTGACACAAAAAAAATGGAGTTAGAATTATCCCAGTATTTAGTAGGTTTAGGATTACAAGAAGTTAAACACCTTTCTTTTACCCATAAAAAATTTGTAGAGGAGGAAACTGCCGTAGCTATTTTAGAGCCACTAAGTGAAGAACTTTCTCATTTACGGCAGACACTTTTATTTGGAGGGTTACAAAGTATAGCTTACAACCTTAATCGCAAACAAAATAACCTTCAATTTTTTGAGTTTGGACAGATTTATTTTAAGCAAGTTAAAGAAAATACCATACAGTACACAGAAAAACCTGTATTAGGGATATGGCTCACGGGACAGTTTATTCGTTCTAATTGGAATCAAAAAGGGGTAAAGCATGACTTTTTTAGTGCTAAAAGTATTGCAAACAGCATTTTGCGATATATTGGCTATTCTCATGAGTTTGAAGGTCAGGTTACGCATCGTAGAGGGCTTTCACAAGTGTTAGAAATGTTGTATAACCAACAGCGTTTTATAATTGTTGGAAAAGTGGCACAGGAGGTGCTTCAACAGTTTGATATTAAACAAGACGTGTATTATGTGGGTCTTCAGCTTGAGCCGTTGTATCAAATATGGCATCAACGTAAAATTCGGTATCAGGAGGTGTCTAAGTTCCCTGTGGTCAAGCGGGATATTGCGCTGCTTTTAGATAAAAAAACTACTTATCAACAGTTAAAAGAAGTTATTTTAAATTTTGACAAAAGGCTTATTCAATCTGTTGAGATTTTTGATGTATATGAGGGTGAGAATATCCCAAAAGGCAAAAAAAGCTATGCGATTACCCTAGTCTTGCAAGATAAAAACAGGACTTTGCAAGATGATTTTATAGAAAAGTGGGTAGGGCGTTTAGAGAAAGTTATTTTTGACAGCTTTGGCGCAGTATTGAGAAGAGAATAGAGTTTAGTAAAGTACTTTTTGGTATATCTTTGCCCACATGAGCGCAGCGAAAGGACACACCAAAAAATAAATATTATTGCCTTTTTGGATATAATAAATAAAAGTTGTAACTTTGCAACCTATTTGTTTTTTTTGCGTTAAATATAGGGTTATATCAAAAAGAGGTAAATAACCGTGATGCGTCAATTAAAAATCAGCAAGCAGATAACTAACAGGGAGTCCCAATCATTAGATAAGTATCTACAAGAGATAGGAAAGGTAGATCTACTCACTCCCGATGAAGAAGTAGAATTAGCCCAAAGAATTCGTGAGGGCGACCAAGCTGCCTTAGAAAAACTGACCAAAGCTAATCTTAGGTTCGTGGTATCAGTAGCTAAGCAGTATCAAAATCAAGGTCTCTCGCTCGGTGACCTAATAAATGAAGGTAACCTCGGGCTAATCAAAGCTGCTAAACGATTTGACGAGACCAGAGGTTTCAAGTTCATTTCCTATGCAGTTTGGTGGATTAGACAATCCATTCTGCAAGCGCTAGCTGAGCAATCGCGTATTGTACGCTTACCTCTTAACCGTGTAGGCGCGCTAAATAAAATTGGAAAAGCATTCTCACAACTAGAACAAGAATTTGAAAGAGAACCCTCTGCACATGAATTAGCAGAAATATTAGACCTAACCGCAGCCGAGGTAGCAGATACCCTCAAAATTTCAGGCAGGCACATTTCTATGGATGCCCCCTTCGTACAAGGTGAAGAAAACCGTTTATTAGATGTCCTAGAAAACGAAGAAACTCCCCGCCCCGACCACATACTAATTGCTGAAAGCCTACGTGCCGAAGTAGAGAGAGCCTTAGAAATGCTTACCGAAAGAGAAGCAGAAGTCATTCGCTTATATTTTGGTATAGGAATAGAACACTCCTTAACTCTCGAAGAAATAGGCGAAAAATTTAACCTCACTCGCGAACGCGTACGCCAAATTAAAGAAAAGGCTATTCGCAGGTTAAAACACACATCAAGAAGCAGAGCATTAAAAGCATACCTTGGGTAGATAAACTCAAATACTCAAATTAGTAAAGTTTTACATGAAAGTTTGCTACCTCTTGCTTGTTGCCATCCCCCTACTAAATACTGCACTCCCTTTGTTTGCACAAAATGATTTAATTCCCAAGGTATTTGATGTGTCAAAAAAACACGTATTCGGTAGGTACACTAACGGAGAGTGGAAATCACCACTAAAATATAGTGGTAAGTACAAAGTCTATCGTAGAGAAATAATGATAGGAAGCGTCACCATAAAACCGCTCTCAAACAAAAGTGAAGAGCCGTGCTCCCCAGATTTTAGCTATTCAGAAAGATTTGAAAACACTGATAACATAGACTATATTGCCGTGGAAGGTACCTGGAACCACCTTCCACGGTCCCCAAAAAAGATTAACACTAAAGACCCAAAACATCGTAACACAGTTATAGAATGGGGTAAAAAAAACAAACTCCACCTGACAGACTTTCAAATAGTTGAAGCCGTACAAATAGACATAGATAATGACCAAACTGACGAAGTTATTATCGTAGCCAAAAATATTGAACACACCTTCGGTGCTGTGGAAAATAATTTCAGTGCTGTTTTATTAGTAAAAAACAACTACACTCACGAGGTTGCTTCTTTCTTTTTAGACAGTCAAGCTGCCAAAAATTGTACAGATGAAACCCCTTGTTATGCTTCCATATATCGGCTTGTAATGTGCTTAGATATAAACAATGATGGCGTACTTGAAATTATAACTGAGGATATCGTACATGAAGGTATAGGTAAAAGCATTTATCAATGGAAACAAGGAAAATTTGAACGAGTTTTAGACTGGGGTTGTGGTGTATAGCAGTTAAAAAATCAGATCCAGGATAAAACCACACAATCAGGATTAACTTCTAAACTCACTGTTCTACCTAAATAAAGAGCATAATTATTCATCTCATGCCCCGCAGGAAATCGATAGCAAACAGGATAATTATATTCTGCTACAGACTCTGCTATAATCTCGTATGCTTCTTTACCAAAGAATTTCTCTTCGCTTTCTTTAATATCTGTCATGTAACCTACTACAAGTCCCACAATCTTATCTAATTTACCCGAGTGTTTTAGATGCGTCATCATGCGGTCAATGTTATACGCATATTCATCAATATCTTCAATGAAAAGAATTTTACCCTCTGTGTTTACATCGTAGCTTGTACCAATTGCAACGTTTAATAAACTTAAATTACCTCCTACTAATACCCCTTTACCTGTTCCTATTCTATTTCTATTATCTCTTTCTATTATGTACGAATTGAGTTCCCCAAACAAAGCATTTTTCAATGTTTGTAAGCTAAGCGCATCATTTACTTCGTCAAATAAAATAGGCATAGTTGCATGAATGGATGCCACATTAAATTGGTTTATTTTTGCATGCAGGATAGTGATATCGCTAAAACCTACTATCCATTTAGGGTGTTGTAAAAATGCACTAAAATCTAAATGCGGGATAATTCTACTTGTTCCGTACCCACCCCGTAGAGCAATTACAGCTTTGATTTGAGGATTATTCAAAGCTTCCTGTAAGTCTTGAACTCGTTCTGTATCTGTACCTGCAAACCAGTAGTGTTCATTTGTAGCATTGCGACCTATCCAAACTCTTAAACCCCATTTTTCTAAAATACTGATAGCATTTTCAATTACATTAGGAGTTATTTTTTTGGCAGGTGCTACCAGTGCCACGGTATCTCCTTTCTGTAAATACGGAGGAATTATCATATTGTAGGGTAAAAAAAGATTAGCAAAGATAAACTAAGTAGAAAATAATTTCACAAATTAGGTTTATTTTTTGGGCGTGTCCCTCGCTGCGCTCGGGTCGGCGTGCTGCGGGCTGCGCTGCGCTTCGGTGCTTCGCTGCGCTACGCACTGCTGACGCACCCTCCGCATGCCTCACGCAAGCAGCAAGTAGACTAAGTCCAATTATGCAAAATGTAATCCTGTAAGTGCTTGAAAATGAATATCAAACAAGATAAAAATATATTTTCACCTTGTAAATTATTGAAAATCAATTGAAAATAAAGTAAAACTTTGGTCTTCGGGGTTAAGGGGTTATGAAAAGTTCTCTATTCAACGTCTAACCTTGTACATATTTGAAAATGAACACAAAACAAGATAAAAACAAGCATAATTCAAACAAGGTAAAAAATTTTAATCTTATAAGTATTCGATAATCAGAATTAAATAAGGTATAGCAAAGGTATGTATAAAAATCATGTAAAACATCAAAAGGCTGCTGCGTGAGGGCTATGGAGCATGCCGTTAGGCAGTGCAGAGCGATAGCGCAGCACCGAAGCGAACGCGTAGTGCGGAATAGCCCGACCCGAGCGATAGCGAGGGACACGCCCAAAAAGTCAATTTATTTCTCATAAAAAACACAAGTTTGAAAACAATACAAAAAATTGTATCTTTGCTCATGAGCTTTTTCAATAAGTTTAAGACTTTACTCACTCAGGGAGTAGAAAGTGTTAAAGGCGCTTATCAAAACGTATCCGAAAAAGTAAGCGATACCTATCAAGATGTAACGAACAAGGTCAACAAAGAAAAAAACAAAGAATTACTGCTTAACCTCATTCAAAAAAATATAGAAGACCATTCACTTAGCGCATCAGACATTCAAGAAATTGAGCAAGCTCGCCAAGAGTGGGATATCTCTGACTCAGAAATGTCTGAAATTAAACTCAAAGCCTTCAAATTCGCAATGAACAAAGCCAAACATGATATCGTAATCCATAGCCGAGAGATAGATTTACTTAATCAGCTAGAGCAACATTTTCAGTTCAACACCCAAGAATATGACGCCATAAAAGCAGAGCTTACTCGTATTAAAAACATATACAGCATACAGCAAGGTAAGTTTGTTACTTTTGATGCTCCTGAACTCTCCCTTGACGCTTCTGAACGCTGCCTTTGGATAGAAAACGCTGAGTATGTAGAATTTACAAATGATACTCCATTCATTCCAAAGCCACCCAAACGCTTTGACGCGCAAACGTCATACATCTTTGGAGAAACCAAAGGAATTGTGTTTCCTATTCAGAACAATCAGGTTATTGCAAAAGGTAAATTGTATATCACTACTCAAAAAGTGGTTTTTTTGACAAATGACAAAGACTACACTATTAAACATAAAAATATCAACTACTTTGAACCTTTTGCCAATGGCTTAATGATATACGCAGACAAAGAACCCGATAAATTTAAGTACGAATACACTCGTAATGCTGAAATTATTGCTTTTATACTGCAAAATGTACTCAAAATGGCAAAAGAACAGTGATCCTGACTCTTATTCTATCATAGCAGTTAACCTAATTTTTCATCCTTTTCATACACGGCTAACAAGAGTAAAAACGCTTTTTTGTCCAACATTTTTTAACTTTGCGACCTTATGAAATACATAATTTTGTTAATTATACCATTGATAGCTACCGTAACGGGTTGTAATAAAACACCTAAAAGAAAGTTGTTTACAAAGACTCAGACCATTCAAACTAAGCAGCAAAAAGAAATTAAATTAAGTAACCAAGATAGTATAGGAACTTATATCATCAACCTCAAAAATGCAATGCAAGGCACTAATTTATACACTGTTTTTATTTCAGATAGTGTTACTAATAATATGGTAGCTTCATTGCGTGATAACGACGTGGTATATATTGATGAGGTAAGCACGCAAATTATTGATAATCGTGTAAGTTTCTTCTTAAAAGGTGTAGATCAGGGTACAAAGGTTAGGCATCATGAGTTGTTTCTTTTCATTCCGCAGCAGGGTGAGTTTGTAGAAGCAAACATTAGGGAAGAGATAGCCAGTCAAAGGTTTGTGCTTACTTCTGAAAGTTATACTAAATTAAAATCCAAAGCGGCGCGCCAATTTATGCAAGATAAAATTAAGTCTCTTTTCCCGAATTTATCCGTGGCGGCACCTAATGTCAAACAAATGACTGAAAAAAATCTTGCACTTTACTGACAAGCTGACCGTGATACTAACTGTAATCGTATGAATTTTTGTGGGTCAGGCTTAATTTTTATTTTTGGGCGTGTCCCTCGCTGCGCTCGGGTCGGGCTACTGCGCACTACGCTATCGCTTCGGTGCTACGCTTACGCTGCGCACTGCCTAACGGCATGCTCCGTATCCCTCACGCAAGCTGCATTTTGATACTTTACCTTATTTGCATACTTGCGTTTGCTTTACCTTTTTTGACACTCATTATCAGCCACTTACAAGGTAAACTTTGAAAGATACCTTTATTCTGATTGATAAAACTTTACTTCATTTTAGATTGATTTTGAGTGATTTACAAAATTAAGCATTGAGTTTTACCTTGTTTAATCTTCATTTTCAAGTACTTACAAAGTTAAAATTTGAACAGATGGACTTAGTTTGATAGCTGCTTGCGTGAGGCATGCGAAGGGCGTGCGATAGCACGGTGCGTAGAGCAGCGAAGCACCGAAGCGATAGCGCAGCCCGCAGCACGCCGACCCGAAGCGCAGCGAAGGGACACGCCCAAAATATCAATAAATTACTCTACTACTCTATAAAAATACATCCGCCAATGCATCTATCCATGCACAAGTTATTGTAATTTGACTAGTTCAATCTCATAATACAAAGGAGTATTCGGCGGAATGATATCGTACCCTTGGCTGCCATAACATAACTCCGCAGGAATTAAAAAATTTCCCTTTCCACCTTCTTTAAGAAGCATAACAGACTCTTCAATACCAGGTATTACCACGCTGGGCTTAGCACCTAATCTGAACCAAAAAGGCTCTTTACCCTGCGAAGTATGAATGATTTGATTATCCAGAAACCTACCTGTATAGTGAATATACGCTTTTTTGCCTTTTTGTGCGGGCTTTGTGCCCTCCTGAATGATAATGTATTCTATACCCGAAGGGGTTTTTTGGGCTTTTGATTTATCAAAATTTATTTTGTATTCGTTGTGAGTGAAAATGGTCTGCTCTTTTTTGAGAGTATCTTTATCCGTACTTTGGGAAGTTTTAGGACTTTTTTGAGTGCATCCTGACGCAGCATAAAACAAAATCAAGAACAATACCCATCGTAAAAAACATTCCCACATAAATCTCATAAATGATAATGAGTTTTTCAGTCTAATTCCTTAAAGTTAAATGTTTCTAAAAATTTAGTAGAAAACTCCCCTTTTCTGAATTTTTCGTCTCTCATCAATTTGAGATGAAAGGGAATAGTCGTTTTAATACCATCTATGATAAACTCTTGTAAAGCACGTTCCATTTTGACGATAGCCTCTTCACGGGTAAAAGCAGATACTATCAATTTAGCAATCATGGAGTCGTAGTTAGGAGGGATAACATACCCTGCATAAACGTGTGTATCCACGCGTACGCCATGCCCGCCAGGAACGTGAAAAGTAGTAATTTTACCTGGGGAGGGTCTAAAATCGTTTGCAGGGTCTTCGGCGTTAATGCGGCACTCTATGGCTACTCGGTTTTTGGGTGGATAGTATAACTTTCCTGATACTTTTTCACCAGCAGCTACTAAGATCTGCTCTTTGATAAGGTCAAAATCAAAGACTTCTTCGGTTACAGGGTGTTCTACTTGAATACGTGTGTTCATTTCCATGAAATAGAAATTATTGTACTTGTCTACTAAGAACTCAATAGTGCCTGCACCTTCATATTTTACATATTTAGCACCTTTGATAGCGGCTTCGCCCATTTTTTTACGAAGTTCCACAGATACATAAGGAGAGGGACACTCTTCTAGTAATTTTTGATGTCTGCGTTGAATGGAACATTCTCTTTCGCTAAGGTGAGAGACATTTCCGTACTGGTCGCCCACTACTTGTATCTCAATATGGCGAGGATCTTCTAAATACTTTTCCATATACACACCATCATTACCGAATGCTGCTCCTGCTTCCATACGGCATTTGTCCCAAGCATCAGCTAAGTCTTCTTCTTTCCAAACAATACGCATGCCTTTTCCTCCTCCGCCTGCTGTAGCCTTGAGAATAACAGGATAACCTATTTTTTTGGCTATTTTCTTAGCTTCTGATAAAGTTTCTAATAGTCCATCTGAACCAGGTATAACAGGAACGCCCGCAGCCCGCATTGTTTCTTTTGCGGTTACTTTATCCCCCATGGCTCTGATAATATCAGGAGGAGAACCTATGAATTTGATGTTATGTTCAGCACAAATACGAGAAAATTCTGCGTTTTCGCTTAAAAAACCATATCCAGGGTGAATAGCATCGGCATTAGTAATTTCTGCTGCGGCGATGATATTAGGTATATTTAGGTAGCTTTCTTTACTTACAGGAGGACCTATACATACGGCTTCGTCGGCAAATTTTACGTGTAAACTATCTCGGTCTGCGGTAGAATATACAGCAACGGTGGCAATGCCCATTTCTTTACAAGTGCGTATAACGCGTAAAGCTATCTCGCCACGATTAGCAATCAGTACTTTATTAAATAATTTTACAGCCATTTTGTTTGATAGTAAAGTCAAATGTGATTGTGTCTGCGTGCAAAAATAAAAAATGTTACTTATCCGTATATGGACAGTAATAACATTTTGAGGGAATTTTTTGTAATACAGTAGTTTTATGTAGTTAATTACCACAAATCAGTGTATATTTTTGGGCGTGTCCCTTCGCTGCGCTTCGGGTCGGCGTGCTGCGGGCTGCGCTTCGCTACGGTGCTACGCTGCGCTACGCACTGCTTACGCACCCTCCGCATGCCTCACGCAAGCTGCTTTTGGATGCTTTATCTTGTATTTATACCTGCGTTTGCTTTACCTTGTTTGATACTGATTATTAAATACTTACAAAATTAAAAATTTTTATCTTGTTTGAACCACGCTCGTCTTATCTTGTTTTGCATTCATTTTCAAATGTCTACAAGGTTAAACCTTGAATATATGGACTTTACATAACCCTTTAACCCTGATTAAATAAGCTTTACCTTGTTTTTTACTCATTTTCAAATGTTTACAAGATTAAAGTGTATTTTTATCCTGTTTAATCTTCATTTTCAATTACTTACAGGGTTACATTTTGTCTAAGTGAATTTAGTTTATTAGCCGCTTGCGTGAGGCATGCGAAGGGCAAGCCGTCAGGCTTGGTGCGAAGCCCCTCGCCCACGCTTTTACTTTTGACCAGGGGGCGGGCGGGTGGGGCGCAGCACCGTTAGCCCGCAGCACGCCGACCCGAGCGCCAGCGAGGGACACGCCCAAAAATAAACCTTACTTTTTATGTTCTGATCACCCCAGTTCTGTACGGCTTAATTTCGGGATTATGATTAGCCATTTCTATTCCCACGGAGATAATTTTACGAATATCCAAAGGGGAAATAATACCATCAACCCATAAACGAGCCGCAGCATAATAAGGTGTCATTTGTTCATCGTAGCGAGATTTTATTTTGTCAAAAAGTTCTTTTTCTTTTTCAGGGTCAATTTCTTGCCCTTTTTTCTTTAATGCGGATACTTCTATTTGTAACAGCGTTTTTGCCGCTTGCGCGCCCCCCATTACGGCAATTTGTGCAGTAGGTAGAGCGAATATCAATCGAGGGTCGTAGGCTTTGCCACACATAGCATAGTTCCCTGCACCAAACGAACTCCCTAAAATAAAAGTAAATTTAGGCACTACAGAATTAGCCATAGTATTGACCAATTTAGCCCCGTCTTTGATAATTCCCCCATGTTCAGAGCGGCTACCTACCATAAAACCCGTTACATCTTGTAAAAAAACCAACGGAATGCGTTTTTGATTACAATTTTCAATAAAATGTGCGGCTTTATCAGCAGAGTCTGAATAAATAACTCCACCCATTTGAACTTCACCTTTTTTTGTTTTGACAATCAACCGTTGATTAGCTACAATGCCTACTGCCCAGCCCTCTACTCGGGCATAAGCAGTAACAATAGTCTTACCATACAGTGCTTTGTACTCATCAAATTCGGAGTTATCTACAATACGTTTAATTACTTCCTTAATATCATACGGTTTACTTCTATCTACGGGAATGATGCCAAAAAGTTCTTTCTCATCAAGGGCAGGGGGTTCAGCTTTGATACGGTTAAAACCTGCTTTGGGAAAGTCCCCAATTTTACTTATGATACTGCGAATAGTATCTAAACAGGTTTTGTCATCAGGCATTTTGTAATCGGTTACGCCTGAGATTTCGCAGTGGGTAGTAGCACCACCAAGGGTTTCATTATCAATGTCCTCACCAATAGCTGCCTTCACTAAATACGAACCGGCTAAAAAAATAGACCCTGTTTTATCTACAATCAAAGCCTCGTCGCTCATGATAGGTAAATATGCACCGCCAGCCACACAACTGCCCATAATTGCCGCAATTTGGGGAATGCCCATAGCGCTCATCACTGCGTTATTACGAAATATTCGCCCGAAGTGCTCTTTATCAGGAAATATTTCATCTTGCATTGGAAGGTATACTCCTGCACTATCTACTAAATAAATGATAGGTATGCGGTTTTCTATAGAAATCTCTTGGGCGCGAAGATTTTTTTTGCCTGTAATCGGAAACCATGCTCCTGCTTTTACGGTAGCGTCATTAGCCACAATCATACATAATTTACCGCCTACTCTACCTATTCCAGTAACTACCCCTCCACTAGGACATCCGCCATGCTCTGCATACATTCCCTCTCCTGCAAAAGCTCCAATTTCAATAAATTCGCTTTTTTTATCTAATAGATAGGCTATACGTTCGCGAGCGGTCATTTTGTTTTGTTCATGCTGCTTTTTGATAGCTCCCTCTCCGCCCCCTAATTTTATTTTTTTAAGACGCTCTTCCATTCTAAAAACAAGCATCTTGAAATCATCTTCATTTTGGTTGAAGGCAATATCTTGTTTAGACATACTTGTATTTCAGTTTTTTGCAAAGATAAACAGAGAAATAAAATACACAAATTTCAAATATGCTTTTATGTTTTGGGCGTGTCCCTTCGCTGCGCTTCGGGTCGGCGTGCTATGGGCTGCGCTATCGCTTCGGTGCTTTGCTGCGCTGCGCACTGCTGACGCACCCTCCGCATGCCTCACGCAAGCAGTATTTTGATGTTTTACCTCATTTTTATATATACTTTTGCTTTACCTTGTTGGATGTTGATTATCAAATGTTTACAAGGTTAAAAATTTTTACCTTGTTTGAATTGTAGTTGTTTTATCTTGTTTTATATTGATTTTCAATGCTTTACAAAGTTAAACCTTGTTTTTACCTTGTTTTGTGTTCATTTTCAGTTACTTGCAAGATTAAGTATTGAATAAATAAGATCGACACACTTGCTGCTTGCGTGAGGCATGCGGAGGGCGTGCGGTAGCACGGTGCGAAGCCCCTCGCCCACGCTTTTACCCTTACCCAGGGGGTGGGCGGGTGGGGCGCAGCACCGTCAGCCCGTAGCACGCCGACCTTGCCCACACGAGCGCAGCAAGACGTGGGCAAGGACACGCCCAAAAAAATAAAACTAAACCCTTAATATTCTACTTTACGTAAAGGAAGAATAGAATGAATATCCTGTCATAATTTTTTCAAAATAACAGAAGGGGAGATACGCTGCAAAATATAGTCTTTAACTCTATCAATCGGGATGCGTTCTTGTTGCATAGTATCTCTGTCACGGATAGTTACGCATTGGTCTTTGGGAGTATCGTAGTCTACGGTAGCACAGAACGGAGTACCGAGCAAGTCTTGTCTGCGATATCGGCGCCCAATAGTATCTTTATCATCACGCACTACTTTGAATTCATATTTACATTCATCCACAATTTTATCGCAAATTTCTGGCAATCCATCTCGGTTATTGAGCGGAAATACAGCTAATTTTATAGGGGCAAGTACAGGATGTATTTTTAAGACTACTCTTAATTCTGTTTTGCCATCAGCAGTGGGGGCTTGCTCTTCATGATAGCTCTCAAACAAAACCATTAAAAACGCTCTATCGGCGCCAATGGAAGTTTCTACTACATGTGGAATATATGTTTGTTTGCGTTCGCTGTCGTAGTAATCTAATTTTTTGCCACTGTATTGAATGTGTTGGGATAGGTCAAAATCTCCCCGGGCGTGAATACCTTCTACTTCTTTAAATCCGAAGGAGAATTGATATTCAATGTCGCAGGCGGCTTTAGCATAATGCGCTAATTTGATATGGTCATGATAACGTAAGTTCTCTGTGGATATACCTATGGCTTTATGCCACTGCAAACGTTTTTCTTTCCAGTATTGGTACCATTCCATTTCCTCGTCAGGAGCAACGAAGAATTGCATTTCCATTTGTTCAAACTCTCGCATTCTAAATAAAAACTGTCTTGCTATTATTTCATTTCTGAATGCTTTACCAATTTGTGCTATACCTAAGGGTAACTTTCCTCTATTAGTTTTGATTACATTGACAAAATTGACAAATATCCCTTGTGCTGTTTCAGGGCGGAGGTAGATTTCCATACCCTGTCCTGCTACACTTCCTATTTCAGTTCTAAACATAAGATTGAATTGTCGTACTTCGGTCCAATTTCTTGTACCTGAAACAGGACAAACAATTTCTGTTTCTATGATTAAATCATATAGACCTTTGAGGTCATTTTGTTCTAAACATTGGGCTAAGCGTTTTTCTATTTGTTCTGCTTGTTCTTTTTTACCTTTTTTTCGGAGTTTTTCTGCATGTTCTTCTAATAGAACGTCTGCTCTATAACGTGCTTTTGAGTCTTTGTTATCTATTAAGGGGTCGTTGAAAGCATCTACGTGTCCTGATGCTTTCCAGGTAGTAGGATGCATGAAAATAGCGGCGTCTATACCTAATATATTTTGGTGAAGTTGTGTCATAGATAGCCACCATATATTTTTGATATTTCTTTTGAGTTCATTTCCCACGGGTCCGTAGTCATATACGGCGCTCAGACCTTCGTAAATTTCTGAACTTGGATATACAAATCCGTACTGTGCGCAGTGCGATACAATTTTTTGAAAAATATCTTGGTTTTTCATAGAACAAAAGTAGTAAAACTAAATTCAACGTAGAAAAACCTGTTTATCTTGAAATTTTATGGATTATTGGCAATCAATTTACTTGATAGATTTAGATTTATTTTTTGGGCGTGTCCCTTCGCTGCGCTTCGGGTCGGCGTGCTGCGGGCTGCGCTGACGCTTCGGTGCTTCGCACTGCTCACGCACCCTCCGCATGCCTCACGCAAAGAACGCTGCTACTAAACAAATTCCACCTAATCCAAGTTTAATCTTGTAAATAACTGAAAATAAGTATCAAACAAAGTAAAGCAAACGCAGGTATAAAAACAAGGTAAAACCTCAAAATCCAAGGTTAAATGCGTGAGGGGCATGAAGCATGCCGTTAGGCAGTGCGAAGCGTTAGCGCAGCACCGCAGCGCACGCGCAGTGCGGAATGCCCCGACCCGAGCGTGAGCGAGGGACACGCCCAAAGCAAATCACTAAATACAAAACTTATCTTTTCAAAATTATTTATCCTTGTTTACTACCTTTGCATTTGATTGTATTTTACATATCCATAGTTACATCAGCTTGAAATGGAATTGAAAGTCAATGAAATATTTTACACTTTACAGGGTGAAGGGGCAAGAGCAGGCTGCCCTTCTATATTCATTCGTTTGAGCCACTGTGATAAAACCTGCCCCTTTTGTGATACAGAATTTGAAAGCGGAAAAATTTTAACTGTTGGACAAATCTATGAAAACATTCAAAATTATCCTTGCCAGTGGATTGTATGGACAGGGGGAGAACCCACATTGCAGCTTACCTCACAAATTGTACAATTTTTCAAAGATAAAGGCTATAAACAAGCCATTGAAACTCATGGAGGGAATAAAGTTCCCGCAGGCATAGACTATATTGCAGTTAGTCCCAAAGTGGCAGAACACGTATTATCTCAAAATTTTCCTGATGGCGTGCAAGAACTTCGGTATATTCGGCATGTAGGGCAAGCTATTCCGCAACCTAAAATTAAAGCTGAACATTATTTTATTTCACCTGAATTCAACGGTGATATCCCTGTATATGAAAACATTGCTTATTGTATAGAGTTAGTAAAACAGCATCCCCAATGGCGATTATCTGTTCAGATGCATAAGTTTCTTAAAATCCGTTAATTTTATCCTATGAAAATTAAAAAGCAAGATATTTTTTCGCAAGTCCAT
>JANWVE010000319.1 GCA_025057675.1 Bacteroidia bacterium | reverse complement strand
TAAAATAAAAGTTTTTATCTTGTTTGTAAGCTTGTATTTTTTCAGGAATACGCGTCAAACCTAATAAAACGTCTTGCAGTTCTTTGAGGCTAATTTTTGCTCCTAATTTTTCTTCTATTTTGCGTATAGGACTAATAGTAACTGTGTGATGAATTTTGTCCAATACATACAACGTATCTTGCGTAATTTTAATTCGGGCAGCTTCTACACCTAATAAGGGCATAATAGAAACCCACAATACAGAGTCATACCTTGAACGAATGGTTAAATTGGCGGTAATGTTTTCTTTGTCTGTTTGATATTCTATTTTAGCTTTTGCTTGAAAATGAGTAACTTGCGGCAGTTGTCGGTTGTAATTTTGTACAAATTTTTGAGCGTTAGTGTTTTCAAAGCGGGTAGTGTCGGCAGTGGATTTTTTGCGTACGTATTGTTTGTGACATGCTGTGGTAGCAAGCAAAATAATGGCTATCAATAAGATGTGCTGCAAGCAGCTATTTACCTGGGAAAGTTTTTCGGTAGTCTTTATTTTGTCGGGCATATTTAGCTGCGTCGCGTAAAAGGGCTTCCAAGTCATTATTATAGTTAGCAATAGAGATTAA
>JANWVE010000318.1 GCA_025057675.1 Bacteroidia bacterium | reverse complement strand
CTATCCCAAAAAAACGAAATAACTGACGCAAACTATATTCACCACAGCATCTGGACAAACTTCTGACCGTAATTTTTCCTTTATTTCTTAAAAAACTTTCTATCCGTGTTAAAAAAATCTGTATGTTTGCCTTACTTAATGTCTCTTTCAACAGTGAAAAGGGACTTATATTTTTTTTCATACTGTACAAAAGTACAGTTTTTTTGTACCTGAAAAATGTCACTCATATTGTTCATTTGACTAGTTTCTTTTGTCTAATCCCCAAAATAGTTTATTTCGTAATACAGCAAAAAAGTCGTTTCCTTCCATGTAGACTAATAAAACCTTGAAGGGTGCTTTTTTGAGGTAGATTTCACAGTCTAAACTTATGAGTTCGCTACGAGAGTCCAAGGAAGCTAATGCAGTTTGGCTGCGTGACTCAAAAGTACATTTAATTTCGTGATGGTCAGCTATAACTAACGGGCGTGCAGTCAAAGAATGGGGTGCTACAGGAGTAATCACAAAACAGTTAGAGTCTGGAACGATAATAGGTCCGCCGCAGCTTAGAGAATAGCCTGTGGCACCTGTGGGAGTAGAAACAATCAAGCCATCTGCCCAAT
>JANWVE010000317.1 GCA_025057675.1 Bacteroidia bacterium | reverse complement strand
TAAAGGATAAAAGCCTCCTATTTCTTTGCGTAGCAGTTCTGCGTGGTGTCTATCACCTGTCAAAAAAACGACGCCTTCTATATTGTTTTCTTTGATAAAGTTAATAATCTTTTCTCTTTCGTAGCGGTATAAATTGAAGGACTCTTTATTGGTTTTTTCGTTGAGAAATTGTCCGCCTACGCATATTATTTTGAAGGGGGCATTGCTGCTGAGCAAGCTATTTTTTAACCATTCTAACTGTACTTCACCAAGCTGGGTTTTGTGAGGCCCATCCTTCATATTTGAAGGTGAGCGATAATAACGGTCATCTAACATAAAAAAATCAATATCACTGTAACTGAAACGATAAAAGACTCCTGGTGCTTCGGGTAAGCCGTATTTTTGTCTTGGGAAGAAAAGTTTGAATACTTCAAGGGCAATTTCTTTCATAGGGTTAGAGATATCGGCGTCATTAGGTCCGTAGTCATGGTCATCCCAAATAGCGTAGTGATGCCCTGTACGCAGCAACCGTTGTAAGTCAGGATGAGAGCGAGTATGTGTATAGCGATAAAGCAGCCCCGCACGACTGTAAAAATCAGCTTGGCGAGTGTACACATTATCACCTATC
>JANWVE010000316.1 GCA_025057675.1 Bacteroidia bacterium | reverse complement strand
AACATGCAGTAGGGCAAGTGTACAATGTTGGAAATCCATTTGAAATTAGTATCAGGGAATTAGCAGAACGAATTATTGAAAAAACAAATTCTCGGTCTAAAATAAAATATGTACCTTATCATGAAGCATACGGGGCAGGTTTTGAGGACATGAAAAGGCGAACTCCTAACATTGACAAAATTGTCAAAACCATAGGTTTTAAGATACGCTATGATTTGGATGCTATTTTAGATAGCATCATAGAGTACCAAAAAGCAAGGTTGAACATGGCATAATCGCATTGAGTTTGTTTTTTAGGAAAATTAGTTTTATTTTGATTTTTTGGGCGTGCCCCTTGCTGACGCAAGGGTCGGGGCATTCCGCACTACGCTAACGCTTCGGTACTTCGCTGCGCTTCGTACTGCCTAACGGCATGCTTCATGCCCCTCACGCAGACAACCTTTGCAATGATGTCTTTACCTTGTTTGAGCTTGAAGTACAAGTACTTACAAGCTAAAACTTTGCATAAATTACATAGAAATGGATTTTTCAGAGATCCCTTGCGTGAGGCATGCGAAGGGTGGGCGTTAGCCCAGTGCGGAGCGAAGCGTAGCACCGAAGCGTTAGCGTAGCCCGCA
>JANWVE010000315.1 GCA_025057675.1 Bacteroidia bacterium | reverse complement strand
ATTGAAGCGAATCAAAGTAGAATCCAAATACCACTCAATAATGTCAAATTCATATTCTAATTTGTGATAACTATCAAATATAGGGACACGCGCGCGGTTGTCCCCTCCGCGATTTAAATTTCGCAGCAAAGTTAAGTATTTTACTCGCGTATCGTATTTAAAATCCAGCGCAGGGTGATAAATAGAGTCTTTTCCCGCCACAATTGTAACGGATGCAGGTCGAGCTACATATACTGTGCTATCTAATAAAATAGACTGCGTGCCTATTTTTACATAGTTGTTACTACTTTTCTTGATAGTCATCACAGCATCTTTTTGTGCATTTCCTGAACCTATTTTGGTTATTCCGCGCAAGGTAAAACCGCCTTTATACTTTATATTGTCCGCCAGACCTGAAATTTCTATATCTACATCATGGCTAATAAACATTGGATAATTAGCACTTCTGCCTATTATTCCCGAAGGAACATCCTTAAAGCCGCCTTTTACAGGTTTAGGTAGATAACCAGGGTAGTAAAAAGTTACTGTATCATCTTGAACAAAACCTTCTTTGAGGTTAACGGTATATCTACCTAAATCTACGTACACTTCTTTCCATTGTGGTCCATGGCGTTCCCAT
>JANWVE010000314.1 GCA_025057675.1 Bacteroidia bacterium | reverse complement strand
GTTTGTATGCATGCATTTGCTTTACTTTGTTTGATGCTTATTATCAAACGCTTATAAGGTTGAATTTTTTTACTTTGCTTTAATTATGTGGACTTAGTCTGATAGCAGCGTGCGTGAGGCATGCGAAGGGCGTGCGTTAGCACGGTGCGAAGCCCCCTCGCACGCTCTCTCACCCCCTGCCCAGGGGGTGGGCGGGTGGGGGCGTAGCACCGAAGCGATAGCGCAGCCCGCAGCACGCCGACCTTGTGGGCATGAGTGCAGCGAAACGCCCACAAGGACACGCCCAAAAAATTAAAAATTAAAACTTAACCTCTGAAAATTGCTCCTTTGTAAAGTGTAAAGAAAAAGTAGGCTTAATATAACTTTTTCTCTTCACAATACAAAAAAAGTATTAGCTAAAAGTTCTATTTTTGTACAGAAATGGAAAGTGGCAACATCAATCTTATTCCATGTAAAGAAGGAGAAAAATGGGGATTTGCCACCCCTGATGGTAAAGTAGTTATTTCTTGCAAATATGATAGTGTCTGGAATTTTAGTGAAGGATTGGCTAAAGTAGAAATAAAAAACAAGTATGGTTATATCAATGAACAAGGTCAAGAAGTTATACCATGTAAGTATTC
>JANWVE010000313.1 GCA_025057675.1 Bacteroidia bacterium | reverse complement strand
CTTTGAGTTTGATTTGAAGAGCTTCTTGAAATAAAGATTCAGCTACTTCATACTCACTTTGAGCTTGGTATAAAACAGCCAAATTCTTACAAGACTCAGCGTAATATGGATGTTCTTTTCCCAGCACTTTGGCACGAATTTCTTTGGCTTCTTTGTATAACACCTCAGCTTCGGTGTATTTACCTTGGAAGTAGTACAAATCAGCCAGACTGTTACAAGAGTTAGCATAATCAGGATGTCTCTTCCCGAGAACTTTGGTCAGAATTTCTTTAGCTTCGTTGTATAACATCTCGGCATCTAAATACCTGCCTTGAATTTCGTGTATCACACCTAAATTATTACAATATAAGGCATAGTCGGGGTGTTCTTTTCCAAGTATCTTACTAACAATCTCTTTAGCTTCTTTGTATAACAGTTCTGCTTCAGTGTACTTATTTTGACTCTTACATAACACGGCTAAGTTGTTACAAGCTTGGGCGTATTCAGGATGCTCTTTTCCGAGTACTCTAGCGCGAATATCTTTGGCTTCTTTGAGTAAAATTTCGGCTTCCGCGTATTTACCTTGAGCTTTGTATAATCCAGCTAAATTGTTACAAGCTTGGGCGTATTCAGGATGCTCTTTTCCG
>JANWVE010000312.1 GCA_025057675.1 Bacteroidia bacterium | reverse complement strand
CTTGTTCCATCCCAATAAAAAGGCGTGCTAAACGTATGTGTATTCCAACCTACAAACGGAGTATGGTTGAAAGGTCCAAATACTGTGGTAAGTCCTGTGGTTACAAAACTGCTTAGTGTATTTAATGTGGTACAGCCCATTCTTATTGTAAATCCGTTATGAGTTACGCCGTTTGTACTTTGAACTTCAAACGCAATTCTATCTATATTACCAGCCGTTAATCCTGCTGCAGTAAGTTCGGATGCTCTTACCAAAAATTGGTGTCTTGCACCCCAATACCAATTGCCGTAAGGGTTGGGGTACGTATACTGGTCAAAATATCCTGTTCCTGTACCTACGGTGTAAGTGTTCTGAGGTCCTGCACAAACTGCTGTGGCAGGTCCGCAAACCGTAGAGGTAGTGTAAGGAGTTCCTCCTGTTACAGTAGCATCGATGTTTATCGGTGAGCCACAATAATTATAGCTAGGCGGCACACTTACTGACGGTGAAGGTGCTACAATAACTTGGATTTGTTGTATGTATACCACTGATCCGCAGTTGTCAGTAGCAGTAGCAGTGTAGGTAGTAGTGGTAGTAGGAGTTGCGATTACATTTGTACCTACTGTGGTGTTTAATCCTGTAGCAGG
>JANWVE010000311.1 GCA_025057675.1 Bacteroidia bacterium | reverse complement strand
AGTATTTGTTTTTGAGTCATTTTTTCACAATTTTGTAGAGCATCAATTAGGATTTGGCGCTGAGAGGGTGTAAGAGGTTCTTCACTTAAAATTTTTTCTCTCTTACCTCTTTTTTCATACTCCGTGATTTCCAGACTATTAACTTGCTCTAGAATTCTCTTGTATTGAGCTAATGGAGAGCTTTTGGGTGCTACTCGCGGACCAATCTTAATCGTTTTACCTTCTTTATTTATGTATTTGCTTGCAAAAGGACATAATTTAACCAGCCCCTTTTGTGATTTAAGGGGTCTTTGATAATAAATGATATTAAACAATCTCTGAACAAATTCATCCGTCAGTACATCAGGATAAAATGCTTTTTGAGTTTGGATAATTTGATTGAATTCATTTTGGTAGTCTATTCGGTAAAAAATTATATCTTTGGTACGAAAATCTGAATCTTGGCGCAGTTTTTCATAAAAATACTCACCAATAGTTTTACCATTTAGTTCTTTGCTATTTTTTTCAATTTTGTCTTTGTAGGTTTCTTTTGTTTTTTTAGACTCTGTGCTTTTCTCGTCAGATTTTTTATCAGACTCGTCCTCTTCACTTTGTCCTTTGATTTGTTGGTTGTATCCCCGTTTTTGGTTTA
>JANWVE010000310.1 GCA_025057675.1 Bacteroidia bacterium | reverse complement strand
AATGAAACTAAATAAGTGTGGTTTTCTAACTATCTGTTTGAGTTTGTTATTCACTGCGCTTAAAGCGCAAATTCCTGAAAAGCCCACAGGCTATGTCAACGACTTTGTCGGTGTACTTCATGCAGCTGAGAAACAACAACTAGAAGAAAAATTAACTCATTTTGAGGAGCAGACCTCAAATCAAATTTTTGTGCTTATTTATCCTTCTTTGCAGGGCAAAGCCATAGAGGAATTTACCCATGAAGTAGCTCGTAAATGGAGAATTGGACAAAAGGATAAAAATAATGGTGTTTTGTTAGCTATTTTTGTTAACGAACGCAAAATAAGAATAGAAGTAGGCTATGGACTAGAAGGCGCTTTGCCTGATATCACTGCAAAGCAAATTATTGAAAATAACATCAAGCCTGCTTTAAGGAGTAATCATTACTATCAAGCTATAGAAGCAGGTACTACCGCAATTATACAAGCTACAAAAGGAGAATATACAGGCACAGGGCAGTCTGCATATAAAACTAAATCTGCCCACAAAAAACGCAGTGGCGTAGGGCTTTTTACAATGATTTTTGTGGTAGGTTTGATTATTCTCATTTTTATCAGTGCTATCCGTTCTATGAGCCGTAATGGGCGTTACACTTATGGCGGTGGATAT
>JANWVE010000030.1 GCA_025057675.1 Bacteroidia bacterium | reverse complement strand
GTAGCGCAGCGAAGCACCGAAGCGTCAGCGTAGCCCGCAGCACGCCGACCCGAGCGCAGCGAGGGACACGCCCAAAATCAAAATTCACTCATGAGATTATTAGACTTGAAGTTTTGATTTAGGATTTAGAGCGAGTTTAGTTATTCAATCATCACAAAAGCGCCCCAGTAGTAAGGTTCTTTGTACTGTTTTCGGATGTCTTTCTGGGCGGTTTCAAAGGCTTTGCGTTTAGACATACCTTTTTTCTGCCAGTTTTCATAGAATTTAGTCATGAGCAACTGTGTGGCTTCATCATTGACCTTCCATAAGCTCATGATAATACTCTGCGCCCCCGCTACCTTGAATGCCCGTTGTAATCCATATACGCCCTCCTTGCTTGCCTGTCCTAATCCTGTTTCACATGCACTTAACACGACCAACTCTGTACTGTCTAACTCCATATTCATGACCTCAAAAGCAGTAAGTTTGCCGTCATCTCTGTCTAAAGGTCTGATTTCCATACGGTCATAATCCACAACCCCTGCAAATAAAAGTCCTGCATTTAACATAGCTTGCGTACTGCTCTGATAGTATGCTTTTTTGAAATAACCGTGCGTAGCTATATGCAGAATATGCGGGTTTTTGAGAGATTTAACGTATTCTTCGGTAGCATCTGCACCTATTACTGTGGTAGCACGAGGTAAGAACTCGGAAATTTTTTTTACCTCCTTTTCTGCCCCCTCTAATTGGCTGATTCCTTCAAGAAAACCTTCAAAAGTACGTTCCTGCTTGGGCTTTTCGTTTTCTTGCTGTGTTTTTATCTGTAAATCAAATTTTGGGTTACCTATCAGACAGTTGTTCTTGGTGGTATAGGTATTTTTGTTAAGAATATCTTTGGTGTTGGTTACATTGATAATCTGCATTTCGTCAAAGACATATTTTTTAGTGTCAGGATTTTGAAGGGTATTCAGATTGATTTGATGATATACACCGTCAGGAGAAAAATAGACTGTTTTTATACCTTTCAGTTTTTCCCGTAAGGGTTTCCAAAAAGCATTGTAACTTTCTAAGTCCTGAACTTTTGTAGTAACACACCGGCGATAATTGATAATCATTTTTTTTTCCAACGTCTCTCCCTTGTCAATTACAAGGATTTCAGGGTGCATACAGCCGTACTTAATAATAACTGCCATGTAAATAACACTGTCTTTATTACTATATTTATGCTCCTTATTGACAATTACTCTTGCTATTTCCACAGCTGCTTGACCTTTTTTCAGTTTGTTTCTGATATCTGTCCAGGTTACCGTCTTAGGCATGTACGTATGCGCAAAAGCTTCACTTTTGAGTGCCAGTTCTTTCTCTAATTCATTTACTTTTTCCAACAGGCTGTCAGGATTTGAAATTATCTTCTGGCTGACCGCTTTACTGTAATTTTCTCTTGCCGATTTCCATTCCGAATATAGTTTTTTCACTTCCTCCGAACCATTGAATATTTGTCTTCTCATTTTCTCCATTGAATTGAGAATGAGTCCCTTTATTTGAATGATTAAATAATATGCATCTATACCAATAAGCGGATTTTCTACATATCTGCTTATGCTGAACGCAAGAAACTGATTAAAAATATCCTCTGCATTGTTTTCAATATATTTTTCTTTTTCTGTTTCAGAAAGGTTTCGGAAATTTTTAGTTATTTCATCTAACTTTTTAATTAACACCTGCTTATAGAGTGTTTCGGCTTCAAACAATTTTTTCTGTATTGTCAGCAAACCTGCCAGATTGTTAGCAACTGCGATATACGATGTACTGTTGGTGCCCACCGATTTCTTAAAACCTTCCAATGCTAACCGATATAAATAATCCGCTTCCAGAAGTCTGCCCTGCATCAGGTATAACTCTGCCAAATCATTACAGGTATTTGCATAGTTTCTGCTCAGTTTTCCACTGTTTTTTATGTATATGTTCATTACATGTTTGAAAAGGGTCTCCGCCTGAACATACTTACCCTGTGCAACATAACACTGTGCTAAATTATTGCAAGCTATCGGATAACTAGGATTATCCTTGTTATTGCTATAGATATTTATTGCTTTTTTAAGCAAATTTTCCGCTTTTTCATGCTCTCCGCATTTTTGATGTATAGAAGCTACATTGATGCATGAAATAGCATATTCAGGGTGTTTCTCTCCCAGTTTCTGCAAGCGGATATTTAAGGCTTTCTGATACAAGTTCATTGCTTCTGTGTATCTCCCCTGAAACTGATACAGACTTGCCATATTGTTCAATATGTTAGCATATCTTGGACTGTCTTTACCATAAACGTATTCCCCTGCTTTTATCGCTTCCTTAAACAATATCTCTGCTTCAGGATATCTACCTCGTCTCATGTACAGTACTGCCAGGTTCATGGAAGAGCTTAAATAACTTGTGCTATTTACCCCGTTGATGTTTTTATCTATGGCAAGGGCTTCCTTTAATAACAATTCTGCTTCAGCAAATCGGTCATATTTCTGATATAAAACTGCTAAATTGCTACAGCATACTGCATAATTACGGCTTTGCTTTCCGTTTAATTTTTCATTGATAGCTTTTGACTCTAAATAGAACTCTTCGGCCTGATGCCACTTACCCTGCACTTCATACAGACTGCCTATATTATTACATACGGACGCATAGAAAGAATTTTCTTTACCTAAAATACGGATTACAGTTTCTTTTGATTCCATATACAACTTTTCTGCAGCAGAGTAATTTCCCACCTGCTTATGTAACAGTCCTATGATATTGATACACTTAGCGTAACGAACATTTGCTTTACCCAAATTATCAACAATCCATTGGCTGTCCTGACGAGCATAAGATAGACTTTTATCATACATTCCAATCATAAAATAATTTTCAGCTTGTTTGGAAAGAATGTTACTGTAACTGGTATCTCTTAAACTTACTGCTCTTTGATATTGCATTAGAGCTGTATCTGCCCATGGTATTGCTTGTCTGTAAAGTTGTTTTTCCTGATATTTTAGGCAGCTGTCGTATGCGGCAATCCATTTTTGTGCCACGCATTGAAAAAAACTTGCACAAAAAAACAACACGCACCAGTCTTTCATTTCTCAAAATTATGAGAAACATGCAGATTTGATATAATTTTTACTTGTTTCTTTTGTAGTTTCACGAACTTTTCAGGTATTACTGCCTGTAAGAACGACATTAAAATACAGAGCAGATGTTTATTTAGTTGGTATTATGGGCGTGCCCTTGCCCACGTTGCGCTGCGCGCGGGTGTGCAAGGTCGGCGTGCTACGGGCTAACGGTGCTGCGCCCCACCCGCCCACCCCCTGGGCAAAGGTAAAAGTGTGTACGAGGGGCTTCGCACCGTGCTGACGCACGCCCTTCGCATGCCTCACGCAAGCGGCAAGTAGATTAAGTCCACTTATACAAAATTTACTCTTGTAAGTATCTGAAAATGAACACTAAACAAGGTAAAAACAAAGTTTAACCTTGTAAGTTATTCAAAATGAATTGAAAATAAGGTAAGGCTCGGGGATTCAGGGTTAGGGTGAAAAATCCATGTATTCAATCTTTAACCTTGTAAACACCCCAAAATGAATGTAAAACAAGGTAAAACGACTGTAATTAAAACAAGGTAAAAAATCTTAACCTTGTAAATACAATACATGATAATCAAACTCAGAACAAGATAAAGCAAACGTATGCATAAAAACAAGGTAAAGTATCAAAACGCAGCTCTGCGTGAGGCATGCGGAGGGTGCGTGAGCAGTGCGTAGCGCAGCGAAGCACCGAAGCGTCAGCGTAGCCCGCAGCACGCCGACCCGAGCGCAGCGAGGGACACGCCCAAAAAATAAAATGATAAATTTTTTCTAATTGATTTTCAGTTGATTACCCGAAAATAAAAAAATACTACAAGACTTATTTTGATTTTTTAGAAAAAATGTAGTATTTTCGTAATAACATGAAAGTACTAACAGTATTGATTACTTTGTGGCTAAGTTCATGGTTTTTATATGGTCAGCAGGATAAAACCCATCCCTACCCTGATGACTACGAATATACATCTTTACGTGAAGCATTGAAAAATCCTAATCAAGTACATAGACTTACGTTAAAGAATGAAAGATTAACTGCCTTTCCGCCCGAAGTATTTCAGCTCCGTAATCTGAAATACCTCAATTTAAGCTACAACGAGATAAAAGAAATTCCCATTGAGATTTATAAGCTTGACCAACTAGAAGTGCTTATACTCAATCATAATCTTATTCATACTATTCCACACACAATTGGTATGCTTCAAAATTTGACTGAACTCAATCTTATTCGTAATGCAATAAGTACTTTACCTGTTGAAATTGGCTTACTTACTCGTTTGAATACGCTTTTTTTAGAAGAGAATTTTATCAAAAAAATACCTTATGAGATTGGTAACCTCAAAAACCTTCGTTATTTAGGTTTAAGCGAAAATGAGATTAACCTACTACCTGAAAGTATTCAAGGTTTAACTTCATTAGAAGTTTTAACTTTGAGCAGTAATAACATAAAAGCACTTCCGCCATGTATCAAGGAAATGAAACATATCAAAGAACTGTATATTCGACAAAACCAAATTCCCGAGTTTGAGAAAAAAGTCATAAAAAAATCGTTATCTCAAACGATTTGCTATCTTTGAGTATGAAATATTATTACATCAGTTTCTGGGTGCTGCTTTTATGTTCTACCTTATCTGCTCAACAGTTTTATCTATACGAAATAGATGTAAATAAAATAGAAAACGATCAAATCAAAGTAACTTTAAGGTGTCCTAAGATTAACCAAAAACAAATTCATTTTTACTTTCCTGCTTATATTCCTAACAACTATGCTGCCACAAATTATGGACGCTTTATCTCAAAATTCTCGGTTAAGAATGCCAAAGGACAATACATAAACTTCACTCAAAAAGATATTAACTCCTACCTTATTCTTAATGCACAAGATATTCACAGCATTGAATACACAGTAGATGACACTTGGGACTTATTAGAAGATAGGAACTATGTTTTTGGTAGCTCAGGTACAAATATTGAAACAGATTGTATACTTATCAATGCAGGAGGTTTTTTTGGATATTTTGAGAACTATCAGAACATACCTTTTCATATAAAAATCATCCACTCTAACCAATGGTATGCGCACTCTTCTTTATTTATTCAGGAAAGAAAGGAAAGCTATACTACATTTTTATCGCCTAATTACAACCGCTTAGTAGATAATCCTATCATTGCTACCACAAAACGAGATACCATAGTAGTAAAACAGGATAAAATAGAATGCTTAGCCTCTGTATATGCGGCATATAGCTACCCAAAGGACTCTATTCGTAGAATTATTAAGAGCAGTTTGAGCGAGATACAAAGCTACCTTCAATATCCTATTAACAAACAGTATCACATTATTTTATATTTACGCAAAGCCGATCCACAAAATAAACAACTTAGGGATATCGGTGCTTTTGGTGCTACAGAACATACCCACTGTTCAGTT
The DNA here is from genome assembly GCA_025057675.1 of Bacteroidia bacterium. Classification (GTDB taxonomy): domain Bacteria; phylum Bacteroidota; class Bacteroidia; order JANWVE01; family JANWVE01; genus JANWVE01. The sequence goes on along the minus strand of JANWVE010000030.1, from coordinate 14,701 downwards.
ATCCACATTCCAGAGGATATGGATGAATATCACCCCTTAAAAACACCCTATCTCAAGCGTATACAGCAGCTCTTATGCTACAATCTTATTTACGCTGCTTTGAATGCTAACTTACCTAGTAGTTACCTTGTAGATTTTGATTTTCAAAAGAGCGTTCCCACTGCACATAATTGGTTTTATACGAGCTTTCCACATTATATTTCACTTTTGATTGATAATGATGATAATCTGCATCGGTTATGCTCTTGGATGAGTAAAAAAGCCTCTTTAGCTAAGCACTATCCTGAGGGGGTTCCATTAAATAGTTTAAGTTTACACATTGCAGACTATCCTAATCCTTATGATTTGTTTCATTATTTTTTTGATTACGGTGTATTACTCATGTTTTGCTTAGATGTTGAAATCATTTTTCAAACTAAGGGCGAAAAAAACCTTTTACAAGTCATAAAGTCGTTAAACAAAAAGTTTGACAAGGAACGCCCATTTACAGAACAAGAACTTATTCCTGCGATTGTGGAGCAGAGTAGCCCTGAAATAGCTCGTTTTTTCGAAGTCTATTTTCAAAAGTATAATAAACCTGATTACGCCAAATATGCTCAATATGTTGGCTTAAAGTATGAGGAGGGTATTTTTATCCCTTTGGATACACAAACCGCACAACAGAAACAATACTTAAAAAAATGGTTACAGCTTCCTTAGTTCGTGTTATTCTATTTTATCTTATTTTTATTTTTACGTCAGGTTATACGCAAACTGATGTAGAAAAATTTCTCTATAAAAAAAGAAAAAAAATGGTACAACCGATTGAAATTACCTTATCAGAATATGCTGGACCTGTTCCTCCCCCACAGGTATATGAAATTGATGTGCATATATTATTAAAAAATAAAAAGGTTATTCTCTCTTATAAGGAAAAAGCCGAGAGAAAGGAAGGAGGGTGGGCTAAGGACATACAAGAATCCCTTATTTTGACAGAAAATCAAGTAAAAGATTTAGCCCAAGCGCTAATAGATAATGATTTTTTACATTGGAAAGATAAGCGTTTTACTGAACAAGAACACAATGCACTCGGGCTTAGCTTTAATTACCTAAATATACACTGGGGCGATAAAAAAATTGCTTTTGAATACTTTCTCAGAGATTTAGAAAACGAACAGTATGTTAAGCAAAAGCGGTTCATTGCTTTTTTGAAAAGACTCTATAATACTGTAAAAGATACTAACGCAAAATAAGACTTCCGCTTCCTTTTTTTTCTAACCACTCAATTGGGCTAGGATTACCTGTAATGTAGATATTTCCACTATCCATGATTCTTACTGCAAGTGGCCCGGGAACGTAAGCGTAGCTTTCTCCTTTGTTAATTGTTTCTACTCTTGCGTATTGGCAAGATAAAGACAAACTATTGTATGTCCCTGTACCATCATTGATGCTGATAAGTTGAGTACATTTTCCCTTGAGTGTAATATTTCCGTAGCCCCTTCGAGAGAGAGAACAGGCTAATCTCAAACAATCTGCGGTAATATCAATATCTCCGCTGCTGTGGTTTTCTATATCTAACCATTTATCTCGTAGTTTCAAGGTGTCTGTTGTGAATATTTTACCTGACCCGTATTGGTATATTTTTTTGACTATGGGCATATACAAAGTTATTTTAACATCATCTTTTTGATAGCTTCTTACCCAGTTAGCTGTATTGCGATTACGAATAGTAAGTGTGCTATCTTCTACCTCTAATTTAATTTTAGGAATGAGGTTTTTACCTGCTGTAATTTCTGCTTTATGTTCATTAGCTTGTTTTATTTCTATTTCAATGTGGTCGTTTATGTAGAGGGTATGAAAGCCTGGTAAAAGTCGTGTTTGTGTTTTTATTTCTCCTGTGCTTTTGAAGATGTCGGGAGCGTTTTCTTTGTTACAGGAGAAAAAAAGCAAGGTTAAATTCAATAAAATAATGGTATAGCTTAGTCGCTGCATATATTGTACAAAAATACGAAGTTTGGATTTACTTCATTTTTACGGCGGGGTAGTATTTTTCATAATTATTTTTTTGGGCGTGTCCTTGTGGGCGTTACGCTGCGCGTATGCCCACAAGGTCGGCGTGCTACGGGCTAACGGTGCTACGCCCCACCCGCCCACCCCCTGGGCAAGAGTGTGAGGGTTGTGCGAGGGGCTTCGCACCAAGCCTGACGGCTTGCCCTCCGCATGCCTCACGCAAGGACCTTAGTAAGTCGGCAGACTCTATTTATTCAAAACTTAACCTTTTAAGTACCTGAAAATGAACTATAAACAAGATAAAATTCAATTTTAACCTTGTAAATCATTGAAAATCAATGTAAAATAAGGTAAAACTTGTGTATTCAGGGTAAAGGTGTTATCAAAAGTCGTCTATTCGAGATTTAACCTTGTACATGATTGAAAATCAATACAAAATAAGATAAAACGACTTTAATTAAAACAAGGTAAAAAATTTTTACCTTGTAAGTATTTGATAATCAACTTTAAACAAGGTAAAGCAAAGATATGCAGAAAAATGAGGTAAAGCATCTAAAAGCGGCTTGCGTGAGGCATGCGAAGGGTGCGTGAGCAGTGCGGAGCGCAGCGAAGCACCGAAGCGATAGCGCAGCCCGCAGCACGCCGACCCGAAGCGTAGCGAGGGACACGCCCAAAAGAAAATAGAAACTATCTATTATGCTAATCTGTAAACAAATACGCGTGAACTTAATTTAACCTTTTTTCTAGTATAACAATATTCTTGCCCGAGTCATGAATACGTATAACTTGGTCTACCATTTCTTGCATAAGATATAATCCCATTCCGCCCCGTTTGCTGCTACGAATATTTTCTTCAATGTTTATCTCTATCTCGTTAGGTAGAACTGGTTTTTTACCCATGTCTGTAATTTGAATAGCAACTTTTTGTTCAGGAATAACATTAAGACTTAACTCTATAAATCTCTCTGTACAGCAATTATTACTGTGAATAATAGTATTAGCACAAGCCTCGTCGGTGGCAAGAATAATTTGTTCTCTTATTTCGCTACGAATAGAATATTCTTTGAGCGTATCTGATACAAAAGCTCGTATCTGCGATAAGTTCCTCAAATCACAACTAAAAACTTTCTTTGACATGACTCAATCTCTCCTTTGCTTGTGATACGTTTTCTACTATAACTACCAATTTATCTAAACCCAGAATTGAAAATACATATAAGACTTCTTTACGCATTCCTGAAAATATCAAATCTCCTTTTTTCTTCCTGATAGGTTCTAAATAAGTAATAAAAACGCCTATGCCTGCGCTAGAAATGTATGTAAGTTCGCTTCCATCAAGAATAATCAGGGGCTGTTCGTAGTTTTTTACTACATCGCCTACGGCATTATCTAGCGCAATAGCAGAGAAAGCATCTACCTCTCCTATCGGCTTGATAATTACATAGTTACCCTCAATTAGTGTCTTGATGTTCATTTTTGTACTTTAATTACTTGTAACGTAAAATCGTCAGACAAAGTTGTGTTTTCTTTAAACTTATATACATCCTGTAAAATAGCATATTCTATTTGATACACATCTTTTTGTACATTATCTAGAAGAACTTTTCTCAGACGTTCTAACCCGTAGCACTCTCCTTCCGTGCTTTGTGCTTCTGTCAATCCATCAGAGTAAAAGATGAATATGTCTCCTGAGTCATATTTAACATAGGATAGCACATTATTTTGATTAAATACAGTTCCCTTTACTAACCCTATTGCTAACCCTCCTTCCGAAAGATAGGTAGCTTCCTGAGATTTAGCGCTGTAATACAGTGGGGGGGTGTGTCCTGCTCTTGTGAAATATAAAGTATCCTCATTTAATCTGAACTGTGCGTACAAGAGAGTAATAAAAACGTGTCCTTCCATTGCTCGTGTAAGTAGATTATTACTGATTTCTACCATTTTATCAGGTAAAATTAAAGGATTTTCAGGATAGCAAAGAGTTTCGTAAATTCCTTTCAGCTCAACCATGTAAAACGCCGCAGAGGCTCCCTTTCCGCTTACATCACCTACACAAAAATTGAGAATATTTTCCTTTTCATTGTAGTAAAAAGCATACAGGTCCCCACCTATTAGGTCTGCATATCTTTGGTAAGCAGAAATACGAAGGGGATAAGGCTGGGGTATATTTTTAGGTAATAAACGTTGATGTACTTTTTTAGTGATACTAATCTCCTCTTGGTATTTTTGATTTTCCACGGACTCCTGTAATAAAAACGCTGTTTCTAAAATGATTCCTGCCTGCTTAGCAAACATTACCACCGTGTTACGATCCTCCTCTTCAAAATCATCTGCAATAGGTGAAATTAAATAAATCGTTCCTATTTTTTTCTTATCGTGCAGTGTGATATAAACGGATAAAACTGTTCTCAGCCCCTTTATTCCTGTATTTTCTATGTATCGGTAAGGTTTTAACAAACTAATGAACTGATGTTCTACTAAACCTTTGATTTGCTTAATTGTAGCCGCGTCTATATTGTGCGTAGCTTCAATAATTACATCTGTGCCTTTGTACATTTCTATCCATCCTATTTTTGCTTGCGTGGCTTCTAAGGAGAGCTTGAGCAGCTTATCATAAATAGACCTAACGTTCAAATCCTGCTGTAATAAGTGAGAAAATTCTTGCATGTTTGACCAAAAATTATATCGCCGCTCTGCCACAGAAGCTAAAAGTAAGTTAATCAGCAAAGCAGCAAAAGAAACAAATAAATACGCACTAATAAAGTAAAAAGATAAAGTAAAAAATATACTGTACTGTGCTTCTTTAAGAATATCAGGCAGGTATCTCGGTATAGTATACAAACGAATGCTCAACCACAGCAAAACCACAGTACTTAATACGCCTAATACATAAAAAATAGAAGAGAATTTCTCTTCTTTAGTCAAATAAGCTATCCATTTTGGGGTAGAAGCTAAATATGTTGCAATCATGATACCTACACCTAAATACACTTTTTGTATCCATGTCCATTCTGGAACAAAAATGAAAAACATGGACAAAAACAACCATAAAATAAAAAACTTCCAAACACTATCATAACGAGCATTTTTATTTTTGAGCAGAAAAGCTCTTATAGTAAAATTCCCGTATATCAAAAATAAACTTAAAATACCTACATTAAACAAATACACAAAAGCAATGTAAAAAGGACTTCTCAAACCAGGGATTAGCTTATGTATATTTTGTACCGCTAAATGTAAAATTAAAAGAAGAACCCCCAATACTAAAAACCTGTGCAACTGCCTTGTTGTTTCGCTCCGTTTTGCTGTTACAATAAATTGACCAATGTAGTAATACAGTGTGTTTAACGAAAAAAAGAGTAACACACGATAAGGAAATTGCTCATAATTTATAGTAGTTGAACGCATATCTTGTGCAAGCATACCAAACATGATACCCCATAAAACTATCACTATGGTCAATATAATATACGAAAATCCATTTTTTTGCATTCTTACACTTTTGTTCATTCAATTTGTGTTGCAAATAAACGTATTTTTTGTAACTTCATACAGCCATTTTTTGTATATTTGGTTTGTGGTCTATTTCAAAGTAAAAATAAAAACTATTTGGGAAAGTACTTTACATTTAGTTTATCCGAACGTTTGTTTTGGATGTTATCAACCTTTACTTCTTTCTGAACCTTATAGAATATGCTCTTCCTGCTTAACACAAATAGAAAAAACATATTTTCATCAAAAGCCTTTTCCGAATGACATGGAAGCAAAGTTATTAGGTTTTTCTTTTCTTAAAAGAGCTACGGCTTTATTTTACTTTGACAAAAAGGGCGCACTGCAAAATATCATTCATAGTCTAAAATATGAAAACAAACCATTTTTGGGAGTGCATTTAGGTATGTTTTTAGCGCACCAGTTGAAAAATGATAGATTTTTTGAGAATATAGATTATATTGTACCTGTTCCTATGCATCCGCAAAAGGAGCGCACACGTGGGTACAATCAAGCTATGATGATAGTAAAGGGCATTCAAAGGGTGGTAAGTATTCCCTATTCTTCGGATATACTTGTCAAGGTTGAGCATACGCTTACTCAAACTCGGAAAAATAAACTTCAACGCTTAATTTCTTTATCAAGTAAAAGTATTTTTACTTCATTAGACCCCCAAAAAATAAGAGATAAAAGTATTCTTTTGGTAGATGATATTATCACTACGGGTAGCACGTTAATCAAATGTATGGAGATATTAGAGCAATATGGATGCAAAGCCTGTAAAATTGTAACTGTGGGTATGGCAAGGTAAGGATTTATTTTATTTTTTGGGCGTGTCCCTTCGCTGCGCTTCGGGTCGGCGTGCTGCGGGCTACGCTGACGCTTCGGTGCTTCGCTGCGCTTCGCACCGTCCTGACGCACGCCCTCCGCATGCCTCACGCAGCAGCTTTTAGGTATTTTACCTTGTTTTTATGCATACGTTTGCTTTACCTTGTTGGATATTCATTATCAAGTACTTACAAAGTTAAAATTTTTTACTTGGTTTGAAATACTGTTGTTTTATCTTGTTTTGTGCTTATTTTCAAGTACTTACAAGGTTAAACCTTGAATACATAGATTTTTGATAACCTTCTAACCCTGAATATTCATTTTTACCTTATTTTCCATTGATTTTCAACGGTTTACAAGGTTAAACTTTGTTTTTATCTTGTTTAATGTTCATTTTCAAATACTTACAAGATAAAAGTTTGAATAAATAGACGCTGCGTACCTGCCAAGGTCTTTGCGTGAGGCATGCGGAGGGCAAGCCGTGAGGCTTGGTGCGAAGCCCCTCGCCCACTCTTTCCCTCTTGCCCAGGGGGTGGGGCGTAGCACCGTCAGCCCGTAGCACGCCGACCTTGCCCACACAAGCGCAGCGAAGTGTGGGCAAGGGCACGCCCAAAATAATATCCTACTCCATGAAATTTTCAATAATAACAAATGTGCAACCCTAAAAATGAGGCCGCACAAATGATTTTACGTACTTACAAACAAGCTAAAACTGTTTTTTACTCCACTATCATTTTTTGGTAAAATGTTTTACCTTGTTCTTGTACAGTTATGACGTACATTCCTTTATTTAAAACCGCATTGATAGACTCTTGTGATCCATTTATGGGTTGAGAAAATACTTTCTTACCCACAATGTCAAAAATATCTAAAATAGCGGGTTCATTGGTTGGTCTTTGTATAACAAAATGACCTGTATTAGGATTAGGATACACGTGTACATAAGCATTCTCGGATATTTTATCCTCTTGCACAGATACAGGTGCAGAAAAAGTATGAATAGAAACATTACCACTAATCTCGTTAGCAAGGACTAATAAATTTTGCCCATTTGGACTGGCCGATGCGGGAATAAACAAAACTCCTTCTACGCCTAAGTCCCCTGCTAATCCTGAATTAGGTGCATGAGCAAAATTGCGAGGATTGTAATACTCTACAAAACTGGGTGCATTAGGATTAGTGATATTATAGACCATTACTCCTCCAATGCGTTCTAGACCAATAAAAGCATACACATTACTACCTACTTTACCAATAGCTACTCCCTCAGGTTCAGGACCTTTGTCATCGCTGCGAGTTTTGCGAGCATTAGAACTACCATTATGATTACAATTAAAGTAGTTTGGGTAGATTTGTGCGGTTTTTTGTTCGAATTCATCGCCGCTATCGTATATCATTGTGCCTGAACTGTTCCATATAGAAAAAGACCTTGCTCCAAAAGAGTATAGAGCTGTATATCCACTAGAACCATTACCCAAGGTAGTGGTTACATTCAGTCTACCAATTACACTGTCATTTTTTAATGTAGTAGCAGTAGGAAAAACAGATGGGTCAAGAGTTAAGTTTTTCACTCGTTGTACTTCGTTAAACCCAGCATATTCACGTTGATCGCCTTCATTTGCTGTAACTAAATAGGTTTGTCCTAAGTAGGTATAGGATGCAATACCATCGGGTTGATACATACCTTTTACGGGTCTTGGGGTAATATAAATGTATCCATTATTATCTGATGCGTCTAATCCTTTACCTGGCTGATTATGGTCTTTAAATCCTAATCCATACAAAGCCACTACACTATGGGTAGGAATATGTACTTTTGCAATTGCATTATTTTCTTGACAGGTTACGTATGCATACTGGCTATTGTCATCTACGGTTATGTATTCAGGTTCTAAATCTTGGGCTACGGAGGCGCCTGGTCCGAATATCCGTATAGATGGGTCTAAACTAGATAAACTGAAATGATTGAATGTAGCAAATTTTACATTTGCTTGGGTGGTAGCGGCAATTCCGCCTGAAATGTTTATCACTGAAATTGAACCCTCGGGGTCTACGCTGTATGAATTATTAGGTTCGCCTTCATTTGCGGTCAGTATGTAATTTCCATCGGGGGTGAAGCAAATCATGTCGGGCATAGGACCCACCTTCAATGATTTGAGAAATGTACCTGATGTGTTATAGAATACTACAAGCCCACTATCTTGCGGATTGGTGGCAGTAACAGAAACAGCTACTATTCCATTTTTGACGGCTACACTGTTTGCACTGCTACCGAAGGTATTCATGTAAATAGTATCCAAAATTACAGGAGATGCTGGATTGGCAATACTAATAATGTTAAGGCTGTTCAAATTTCCATTGATTACAAACAATTTTTTGGTCGCTGAGTCATACGCTGCAATTTCCGCAGAGGAGGTATTATAAGGACCCAAGGTAACGCTGCTAATTTGCGTTAAGCTTTGTGCTGTGGCATACATGCTAGTCAGCACGGTCAGTAGGGCAAGGATTGTTTTCTTCATAGCGAGCCAAAGTTGAGAGTAAAAAAATAAACTACTGTTATTGTGTTGTTAAGTTTATATTACAATCAATTCTGACAAGTAATTTTGAGAATTATACTTTTTTGGGCGTGTCCCTTCGCTGCGCTTCGGGTCGGCGTGCTGCGGGCTGCGCTAACGCTTCGGTGCTTCGCTGCGCTCCGCACTGCTTACGCACCCTCCGCATGCCTCACGCAAGCAGCTTTTTGATGTTTTACTTTGTTTTTATTCCTATCTTTGCTTTACCTTGTTTGATATTGATTATCAAACACTTACAAGATTAAAATTTTTTATCTTATTTAGGACGCACTCGTTTTATCTTGTTTTGTATTGATTTTCAGGTATATACAAGGTTAAACCTTGAATAGAGGGACTTTTAATAATCCTTTTACCCTAAATACACAAATTTTACTTTTGTAGTTATGTGTTTATTTGTTTGAGCTAGGAAGCTCAAACTACGTTATCAGGTACTTGCGAGGTTAAGGTTTGAATAAATGAGATGAGCATACGTGCTGCGTGCGTGAGGCATGCGGAGGGCAAGCCGTCAGGCTTGGTGCGAAGCCCTCGCCCACGCTTATACTCTTGTCCAGGGGGTGGGGCGCAGCACCGTTAGCCCGTAGGACGCCGACCTTGCCCACACGAGCGCAGCGAGCCGTGGGCAAGGACACGCCCAAAAAAACAAAAAACTAAAATTAAGAGTATTGGTTTTCCTATCTCATTCCGGCTTTGCGCAGTGCTTCTAGCATAGTCTTTCCTATAAAAGCCGGACTTTCAACTACATGTATGCCACATTCTCGCATAATCCGCATTTTAGCGGCAGCCGTATCATCTCCCCCTGAGATAATGGCTCCTGCATGTCCCATACGTCTACCAGGAGGGGCGGTTTGTCCTGCAATAAAACCTACCACAGGTTTTTTGACGTTATCTTTTATCCACTTAGCGGCATCTGTTTCAGATGAACCCCCAATCTCTCCGATGAGAATAATACCTTCTGTATTCGGGTCTTCATTAAACAATTTGATAATATCTGTATGTGTTGAACCGACAATAGGGTCTCCGCCAATGCCCACACAAGTACTTTGCCCAAGCCCTTGCTGCGTAACTTGATATACTGCTTCGTATGTCAGTGTACCCGACCGAGATACTATTCCAATAGTACCTGGTTTGTGAATAAAACCTGGCATAATACCTACTTTGGCTTCCCCTGGTGTAATAACCCCTGGGCAGTTCGGACCTATCATCACTACCCCTCTTGCTTTTAGAAAGGGTTTGATAACAAGCATGTCTCGGGTAGGGATACCTTCAGTAATGGTTACAATTACTTTGATGCCTGCGTCTGCGGCTTCTAAAATGGCGTCCGCAGCAAAAGCAGGAGGAACAAAAATAATAGAAACATCTGCCCCTGTGGCTTTAACTGCACTTTCAACCGTGTTAAATACAGGGCGGTCCAGGTGTTTCGTTCCACCTTTACCCGGAGTAACTCCCCCCACAATGTTTGTTCCGTATTCTATCATTTGGGTAGCATGGAACGTTCCTTCACTACCTGTAAAACCTTGAACAATAACTTTGGAATTTTTATTAACTAAAATACTCATAAAGTTTCTATTTCCACTGCAATTTACGATATGTTTTGTAACTCACAAAAAAAACTCAAAAAATACATTTTTACTCTCCTCTTATATGTTAAGAACAATACCATAATACACAGGCATACCCACGGTTATATTGAGAGGAAAGGTAAGTCCTAATGCCATAGGAATATACAGTCCTGGGTCAGACTTTGGTGCGGCTATCCGCATAGCTGCGGGTACTGCTATGTAAGACGCACTAGCTGCTAACACAGCAAATATAAAACGATTACCCACACTTTGAGTAATTACTCCGCTGCAAGCAGCTACCACACTTCCGTTGATTAAAGGAACTAAAATAGCAAATAAACTCAAAAATAAACCATACGCCCGAAAAGACTTAAAACGCTTGGCACTAACCATTCCCATTTCTAACAAAAAAATAGATAAAAAACCCTTAAATATGTCCGTAGTGAATGGTTTTATTCCTTCTGCCTGTTTAGTATCTGCTACTAAACCGATGATTAAACTACCTAAAATAAGCAATACACTTCCATTCACAAAGGAATGGGTAATTACACTTTTTACATTTGATTTTTGCTCGTTGGAAGGTGTGGGGGCATATTTTCTCATTAAAATTACGCCCACAATAATAGCTGGAGACTCCATTAGTGCCATTACGGCAATCATATAACCATTAAAAGTGATTTGCTGCGCTTCTAAGAAAGATACAGCAGAAACAAAAGTTACCGCGCTAACTGAACCATAAGCCGCAGCTATAGCCCCTGCATTATAGGCGTCTATTTTTTGTTTAAGTATAAAAAAAGTATAAACAGGTATTACTGACGAGATAAAAATGCCAAAAAATATGGCGTATATAATTTCATTGCTAAAAGTGCTATGGGATAATTCTTGTCCTCCTTTGAACCCAATGGCAAACAGAAGATACAAGGAGATAAATTTACTGGAAGTAGCAGGAATTTCTAAATCGCTTTTTACCAAAGTAGCGAGAATACCAAGTAAAAAGAATAAAAGGGTTGGATTAGTAAGGTTAGAAAATAGAATTTGAAAATCCATATCTTAATGGGGGAATACTGCAATATATCAGGCGTAGTTTAGTTTGCAAAACTAAGAGATTATTATAGTAACTAAGTTTTGATATTTTTTGGGCGTGTCCTTGTGGGCGTTACGCTGCGCGTATGCCCACAAGGTCGGCGTGCTGCGGGCTGCGCTTCGCTTCGGTGCTGCGCACTGCTTACGCACCCTCCGCATGCCTCACGCAAGAATGCTGCAAGTATACTGATTCTACTTACTCAAACTTTAAGCTTGTAGGTATCTGAAAATGAACGTTGAACAAGATAAAAATATACTTTAATCTTCTAAACATTTGAAAATGAGCGAAATACAAGGTAAAGCAAAAGTATGTGTACGAATGGGGTTAAATATCAAAATGCCGCTTGCGTGAGGGATATGGAGCATGCCGTTAGGCAGTGCGTTAGCACCGAGCGTTAGCGTAGTGCGAAATAGCCCGACCCTCGCGCAGCGAGGGGCACGCCCAAAAAAATAAAGCTTATTAGTCAAATGTTGGGATAGAATTAGAACATAAAAGGGGTCAAGTATTCTATTGATAGACACTTGCACAGGTGAAATTTTACACCATTATATTAGTATTTTACCTTAATGCCGTGGTAGTATTCTTGAACTTCATAATCCTTGCGGAGCGGATGCCCTATCCAGTCATCGGGGCAGAGAATGCGGCGTAAATCAGGATGATTTTCAAACTTGATCCCCACTAAATCATACGTTTCTCGCTCTAACCAATCTGCGGCTTTCCATACTGCGGATACACTAGGTACGGAGGGTAAGTCTCCGTTTTCCGTAGTGCGAGGTATTTTGACATGTAAAGTTAGTTGAAATCCTTCGTTAGGAATAGAAGCCAAATGATAAACTACCCCCAGCATGTTTTCTTTAACTCCATAATCTACCCCACTAATACATGAAAGATAATCAAAGTAATACGGCTCTGTGTCTCTTAGAAAAAAACACACTTCTACTAATTTAGCAGGATTTATGTACAAAGCGGGTTGTAGAATATCTAATTTTTTTTCTATGATGGCGTCTTCGCCAAACTTGGCAGTGATAGCGTCAGCAATTTCTTGTACAGTCATAAGATAAAAAATGAAGTTAGAGGTTAGTTTTTAAGTTGCTAATCTACTAAAGCTTTGGGAACCATTAAGCTCTCATTACGAATTTTATCTTGCAATTTGAGTATTCCGCCTATGAGGGCTTCGGGGCGAGGTGGGCAGCCAGGCACATATACATCTACGGGAATAACTCTATCTACTCCTTTGACTACGTGATAACCGTGTTCCCAGTAAGGTCCTCCACAGTTAGCACAGCTTCCCATAGAGATCACGTAGCGGGGTTCAGGCATTTGTTCGTACAAGCGGCGAACACGGTCAGCCATTTTGAAGGTAACCGTACCTGCTACCAGCATAATATCGCTTTGGCGTGGGGAGGGGCGAGGAAATACCCCAAAACGGTCTAAATCATAATTACTTGCCATAGTTGCCATCATTTCAATAGCACAGCAAGCTAAACCAAAGCCAATAGGCCACAAAGAGGATAGCCTTGCCCAGTTCAGTATATCATCTACTTTGGTGATGATAAAGCCTCCGCTTTCAAACTGTTTATCAAATAATCCCATAGTGATACTTGTTCAATAATATAACACGGTATTCGTGATATATGTTTTCAAAACTCTACAAACATACAGTATTTTATTTTTTTTACCAAAAACGTTCAAAAAAAAGTAAATGAGAATTCAGTTTGGGGGTGCTTATTTGTTTCTATGAGAATAGATAAAGATGATATTGATATTTTTTTGGGCGTGTCCCTCGCTGCGCTCGGGTCGGGCTACTGCGCACTACGCGTTCGCTTCGGTGCTTTGCACTGCCTAACGGCATGCTCCGTATCCCTCACGCAAGCGGTATTTCTACGTTTTACCTGGTTTTGATACATACGTTCGCTTTACCCTGTTTAAGTTTGATTATCAAGCATTTACAAGGTTAAAATTTTTTACCTTGTTTGAATTATGTTCATTTTATTTTTTTGTATTGATTTTCAAGTACATACAAGATTAAATCTTGAATACATGGACTTTTGATAACCTTTTAACCCTGAATACACAAGTTTTACTTTATTTTGCATTGATTTTGAACTATTTACAAGATTAAAATATATTTTTTACTTATTTGATATTCATTTTCAAGTACTTACAAGATTAAGTTTTGTATAAGTGGATTTCGTTTATTAGCCGCTTGCGTGAGGCATGCGAAGGGCGTGCGTCAGCACGGTGCGTAGCGTAGCGTAGCACCGAAGCGATAGCGTAGCCCGCAGCACGCCGACCTTGTGGGCATACGCGCAGCGTAACGCCCACAAGGACACGCCCAAGAATCTAACCTTGAAATTTGAGTATTATCCTACTTCATAAGAGAAAACTTACAAGAGAAAATAAACTTGAATATAATTTGGTGATGGAGTTATGTTTGCCTAGGATGTATTGTTGAAACGAAAAAATTTTAAGATTTTTGTTTTATTGTAAAGAAATTGTTATACTTGCAAAGTAAATGCAACTACAACAAAGATCTATGAAAAATCTGAATTTGCTTACTACAGTAGTATTCTTGTCTGCTACAACACTACTCGGACAAAATAAAGACGCGCAAAAAGTGTTAGGCAGCATAGATAATCTGTTCTTTATTGAAAATAAAGGACAATGGGATAATGATGTGTTGTATCTCTGTCGTATGAATGGCTTAGATGTGTGGATTACTAAATACGGCACAAATTACACTTTCTATAAAATAGAGAACGAAAAAGGTAGTGAGCCTATCCCTTCATCTTCAACTCGTAAAAATAAACTCTTCAGCCGTAATCCCAAAACAGAGGTCTTGATAGGTCATAGAGTTATTGTAGAACTTCAAAATCACAACTCAAATCCTCTTCGGGAAGGTAAGAAACAAATGCAGGGATACTTTAATTACTTTATTGGCAGAGATCAAACAAAACATGCTACTTATGTAGGATTGTACAAAGAGGTTTTAGTAAAAGAGGTTTATAAAGGTATAGACATTCGTTACTATTTTGATAACAATAAGCTAAGGTATGACTTCCTTGTGCATCCGTACGCTGATGCTTCTCAAATTAAGTTCAAATTAAACGGGCAACATAAAACGTATCTTAAAGATGAAAACAAACTATAGACTTTATGAACAGAAAGATAAAGAATTG
>JANWVE010000309.1 GCA_025057675.1 Bacteroidia bacterium | reverse complement strand
AAGGGGATACAAGAAGTCCGTGTATTCAAAATTTAACTTTGTATATGATTACAAGGTAAAAGAAATGTGATTAAAACAAAGTAAAAATTTTACCCTGTGAGTACTTGATAGTCAGCATTAAACAGGGTAAGGCAAACACATGTATGCAAACCATGTAAAACATCAAAAAGTGGCTTGCGTGAGGGATACGAAGCATGCCGTTAGGCAGTGCGTAGCGGTAGCGGAGCACCGAAGCGATAGCGTAGTGCGTAGTAGCCCGACCCGAAGCGCAGCGGAGGGACACGCCCAGAATGAAAAATAATAATCAAAATCAGTTAGAATTAAATAAACTTGACTTGCATAAAGTTTTTCACTACTTTTGCAAACCTTGTTTGAGTTAAAATAACCATAGTCTAAATTCTGTTTTTCCGAGATTGATAAAACTGAAAAAACTAAACATTTCATGCAGCTTACTAGAAAAGAATTAAACAGTAAAACTTTAGCGGAACTCAAAAAAATTGCGGAGCAAGTGGGGCATAAAGTTAGTTCCTCACTTCGCAAAGCGCAGCTAGTAGAGCTTATACTCTCTACTGAAAGTCTGCACAAAGAAGTACAGAGCGAGCAAGATAATTCCTCCTCTGAAAATAACAATAGTCAAACAACTACCGAACTGAGC
>JANWVE010000308.1 GCA_025057675.1 Bacteroidia bacterium | reverse complement strand
ACTACGTAAAGAACTTGACAAGTAAGATTTTGTAAAAATTTCTTGAAGCGATTTCTGCTCAATAATCATACAACAAAAATTAAGTATCAACAACTTTAATTCATTCACTTATGCAAAGCAAAAAAGTATTACTTGTTATTCTTGACGGCTGGGGCATTGCCCAAAATCCCGAAGTTTCTGCTATCAATAAAGCCCATACACCTTTTATAGACAGCCTTTATGAAAAATATCCTCACACGCAATTAGAGGCATCAGGGCTTGCCGTAGGGCTTCCCGAAGGACAAATGGGTAATTCCGAAGTAGGACATCTCAACATTGGTGCAGGCAGAATAGTGTATCAGGATTTAGTAAAAATTAGCCTTGCTTTTGAAAAAGGTGAAATGCACCAAAACCCTATTCTTAACGAGGCTTTTGAATATGCTCAAAAAAATCAAAAAAATATTCATTTGATTGGTTTAGTTTCTGATGGGGGAGTTCATTCGCATATCAATCATTTGAAAGGTATTTGTCAGATTGCTTGCGAAAAAAAATTTCACAATATTTTTATTCATGCCTTCACTGATGGCAGAGATACCGACCCGCAGTCAGGGGTAGGTTTTTTGCAAGACTTACAAAATTTTCTACAAAAAAGCACAGGCAAGATTTCCTCTATTGTTGGCAGATATTACGCAATGGAT
>JANWVE010000307.1 GCA_025057675.1 Bacteroidia bacterium | reverse complement strand
TAAGGTAAAGAAACTGAAAGAGGTTAATCTGGGCAAGAACATTGCCTTTAACACCCATCAGATGAAAGAACTCAAAGAATACCTGCAGGCACAGGACAGCTTTTTACTGCTGTTCTGCGAAATCATGTTTTATACGTTTATGCGTCCCAACGAAATACGTCAGATACAGCTTAAACATGTAGATTTACAGGGCAAGCGGATATTTATTCCTGCCCTGAACAGCAAAAGCAAAAAAGCTGCAGCCGTGTATCTGCCTGATGTACTAGCTGAAAAACTGAAACAGTATATCCATGATGTACAGGATACAGAATACTACCTGTTCAGTAAAAATGAAGCCCCAGGCAAGTATATCTTACCTGAGGACCACATGAGCAAAAGATTTAAGCAGGTGCTTAAAACCCTAAATTACAGCGATGAATACACGTTTTATTCGTGGAAACATACTGGCGTGGTACATGCGTACAAAAGCGGTATTGACATAAAAAGTATTCAGAAGCAACTGCGGCACAGCAGTATAGAAATTACCGATATTTATTTGAAATCTCTGGGACTGGAAGAGAATACCGCAATGGAAAAAATGCCTGAACTATGACAGCAACACCAGTCCCATCAGAACAACAGCACCGAGTATGAGCAAAGTATTGTCAGTGTTATCCGTATTATCTGTGTTGTTTTTATCGTTGCTGACCACTGGATTATTT
>JANWVE010000306.1 GCA_025057675.1 Bacteroidia bacterium | reverse complement strand
TGGACCTGCTGAAGTATTTCCAAATGTTCCTCCTTGTGTATTTCCCGCAATATAAACATCACTTCCTAAGGTTACTTCTAATACTTTGATACTATCTGCCCCAGGACCTCCTACACGTTGGGACCAAACGGGACCTCCTGTATTTTTATTGACACGAGCTACGAATCCATCAGTTCCTCCACCGCTTGTTAAGCCTAAGTAAGAAGAAGTACCTGTAAATGTTCCTGAAATATACACAGCACCTTTGGTATAGTTGACAGTTACTCTACCTAGTGTTCCTGTACCTACTCTTTGGGACCAAATGGGACCCCCTGTATTTTTGTTAATTTTTCTAAGGACGATATTTCCTGAGCTATCTGACATCATAAAAATGTCATCACCCATTACAGCAATACTTGAACCTGAGTGCCCCGCGATTCTTTGTGACCAAATAGGACCTCCTGTGTTTTTGTTTACTCTCGATACCACTGCATACCCTGAGCTATCCTTGACAGTGTATAAGTCGCTATGGTCTTGTGTAATCGCTTTGCTCTTTCCATTAGGTACACGTTGTGACCAAATTGGACCTCCTGTATTTTTGTTCACACGCTGCGTAATATGCACCCCTGCACTATCTCCTACAAAGTAAAGGTATTGGTCATCTACTACAATTCCTGCGATATCGCTACCATTCTTATTGATTTTCTGTGACCAAATTGGACCTCCTGTATTTCTGTTGATACGTTGTACGTATGCTGTGTCATT
>JANWVE010000305.1 GCA_025057675.1 Bacteroidia bacterium | reverse complement strand
AAACACCTGGGACCGCAGGCAGCGTTGCTGCAACATAAATGCACGACGATCCCCAAAGAGAGCCTACACTTGCCAGCACCGGATGTGGTTGACCGGATCTATGCACCTTCAAACCGCAACAACAAAGTGCTGCGCTCGCTGCAGGCCATCATCAGCCATGGCAGGCTAGCCAATACGGGTTATGTCTCTATACTCCCGGTGGACCAGGGGATTGAACATTCTGCGGGTGCGTCGTTTGCCCCCAATCCGATCTACTTTGATCCCGAGAACATTGTGCGGCTTGCAATCGAAGGTGGCTGCAATGCGGTGGCTTCGAGCTTTGGCGTGCTGGCGGCAGTGTCGCGCAAGTATGCACACAAAATCCCTTTTATTGTCAAAATCAACCACAATGAATTTTTGAGCTACCCCAATAAATACGACCAAGTGCTATTTGGCACCGTCAAAGAGGCAGCAGAACTCGGCGCCGTTGCTGTGGGCGCAACGATCTATTTTGGCTCCGCCGAATCGTCACGCCAGATTGTGGAGATTTCACAGGCTTTTGAGCAGGCCCATGAACTTGGCCTTGCAACTATCCTATGGTGCTACCTGCGCAACAGCGAATTCAAGAAAGATGTGGACTACCACACGGCTGCCGACCTCACGGGCCAGGCCAACCACATCGGTGTCACCATCCAGGCGGACATTGTCAAACAAAAGCTGCCGACCACCAATGGCGGCTACAATGTGCTCAAATTTGGCAAGACACATC
>JANWVE010000304.1 GCA_025057675.1 Bacteroidia bacterium | reverse complement strand
CTGTTTTCAACCGTATTGATGCTTGGCATACCTGCTCAAATTGCAGGTTGTAATGAAGTAATACTATGCACACCTGCCAAAAATGGTGTAATTCACCCTGCTATCTTGTTTAGTGCGTGGAAAGTTGGAGTTCATAAGGTTTTTAAGGTTGGAGGGGTGCAAGCTATTGGAGCTATGGCTTTCGGTACGGAAAGCGTACCCAAAGTGTATAAAATTTTTGGTCCGGGCAATCAGTTTGTAACCCTTGCCAAACAAAAGGTTGCCAGTGAAGGAGTAGCTATTGATATGCCTGCGGGACCTTCGGAAGTTATGGTTTGGGCAGATGAAACGGCTCGTGCTGCTTTTGTAGCTGCTGATTTACTCTCCCAAGCCGAACACGGCACTGATAGTCAAGTAATTTTGGTTACTAACTCCTACAAATTTGCTGAAAATGTAAAAAAAGAAGTTGAGAAACAACTGCTCACGCTACCTCGCAACGAAATTGCCGAAAAAGCCCTTGCTCAAAGTAAAATCATCGTAGCAGAAAAATTCACTGATGCCTTGGATTTAGTGAATTTTTATGCTCCCGAGCATTTGATTTTAGCTCTAAAAAATGCTGAAAAAGTTGCTGAAAAAATTATCAATGCAGGTTCAGTATTTTTGGGCAATTATGCTCCTGAAAGTGCGGGTGATTATGCATCAGGTACCAACCACACCCTTCCCACCAATGGCTTTGCCAAAGCGTATAGCGGTGTTTCGGTAGATAGTTTTGTAC
>JANWVE010000303.1 GCA_025057675.1 Bacteroidia bacterium | reverse complement strand
CCTGTACTAAAAGCTATTGTACTTGCAGGGATATTGACTGTGCTTGCTGCATACGCACGATCCGTTAATATACTTCCACCGGATACATGCAAGCGCTCCATAGGAGTAGATATACCAATACCAACGTTCTGACCTGCCGCCTTTATTGCTGAGAACACAACAATTGTAAATAAGATAAACTGCTTCATAATTTTTGAAATTAAATTTTAATACAGTTTCAAAATTATTGCTGAATTTTTTCATAAAAAAGGTATAAGTACGTATTGACTTTTTGCTTTTTTATTCTAAGGATTTGCTCTCTAAACTTCAGTTTCATTCTCCGGGCGTGCCCCTGCACACGTTGCGCTGCGCGCAGGTGTGCAGGGTCGGCGTGCTTCGGGCTACGCTTGCGCTTCGGTGCTTCGCACTGTGCTGCGCACACCCTCCGCATGCCTCACGCAAAAACGCTGTGATTTCTGAATATGGTGATTTCGGTATGCCCTGCGGGCTACTCAATCACCTTATATTCTGGTCATTGAGCAGACGTTAGCCGTACCTAAATGACCACCCTCCCGTACCCGTGCCTGTGTGAGGGATAGGAAGCATGCCGTAAGGCAGTGCGGAACGCAGTGAAGCACCGAAGCGGTAGCGCAGTGCTGTATAGCCCGACCCGAAGCGAAGCGAGGGACACGCCCGGAAAAAATATCAAGATTTTTTTTGCTTTTTTTTTAGTATATTATCTTTCAATATGGTTGACATTTTAAGTAATGTGAATCA
>JANWVE010000302.1 GCA_025057675.1 Bacteroidia bacterium | reverse complement strand
GAGCGTAGCCCGTAGCACGCCGACCTTGTGGGCATGAGCGCAAGCGAAACGCCCACAAGGGCACGCCCAAAAAAGAAAAATAAATTCAAAAATATATCCGTATAATGGTTGTGGTTTTTAGAATTTGTATGTCTCAAATTACATTTAATATAATGAGAAAATTGATTACAGTCGTAAGCTTAATATGTGTCTTTTTTACCGCTTTTGCAAAAAATACTTTTCCCACTATTGAAGAGGAAATATATATCAGACTATCCAAAGAAAAAAATGCCAAGAAAGTTACAGAGTCGCTAGAAAATAAAAACAAAAAAGAAATTGAGGATTTATATACGTTATCACTATCATATTAGACTTTATGAATACAAGGTTTAAGGAGATTTTTTGTTAAATAAACATGCTGATAATCAACACTTTACAAAAAATAGCGTGATTTTGTACTTTTACATCTAACACATTGAAAATCACTATAAAGTAAATTTGTGTGTTCTCTTTAAGAAATTTCTGTTCATAAACTCTAATGTAAAAGAAAGCAAATTAAGATAGAAAAAGCATGTTGTCAGTGCATTATGATGTTGAACAATGGGGAAATCACTACTTGAAATAACTATTATTCTACCCAAATAAAACATTATTTGTCTTTTTTAATTTCTACCGAAATATTTAGGTTATGTAAATTCGCTTTATGAGAACGTTTGTGTTGATATTATTTTTACTTGGTTGTACAAGTATTATTGCGCAAACTTGGCAAAGTGCGTACGA
>JANWVE010000301.1 GCA_025057675.1 Bacteroidia bacterium | reverse complement strand
ACGGCTTAATTGCCCTTACCGAAAACCTTTTAATCAATCTTGATGAGCTGGCAACATTGAGCAAAGCCGACATAAACCAGCTCAAAAGCTTTTTTTCAAAAACGTACATCAAGGTTCGCAAACCTTATGCCCGCAAGGCAAGCGTTGCCCATCGGGTGGCGAGCTTTATAGGTTCTACGAACAACCTTGAATTTTTAACCGATGAAACGGGGTCTGTACGATGGTTATGCTTTGAAATAGAAAGCATAGACTGGTCATACAGGCAAAAAATAAACATGGACAACGTCTATGCACAAGCCCTGTACTTGTATCAAAACGGCAATACAGGACAGCTTACCCAAGAAGAAATTCAGGAAAACGACTACATTAACCGGCAGTATCAGGTAAGCACCCTAGAAATGCATGCAATACAAAGCCGTTACGAACCCTGCGAAGAAAACGACCCCGAAGCCATCAGACTGACCAGCTCAGAACTGCTAAACGAGCTTTCGGAACTTTTCAAGCAGGTAGGACACCGAAGCAACATTATCATACTTGGCAGAGCCTTAAAATATCTCGGGTACATTCAGGTAACCACCCGAGAAAACAACATACCCATAAAAAAATGGGTACTAAAAAAGAAAACAAACGTACCTTTTTAACATCAGAATTGATGTAGATTTTTGGGCGTGTCCCTGCACGGCGTTTCGCAAGCTCATGCGTGCAGGGTCGGCGTGCTACGGGCTACACTTCGTTTCGGTGCTGCGCACTGTGCTTTCGCACACCCA
>JANWVE010000300.1 GCA_025057675.1 Bacteroidia bacterium | reverse complement strand
GTTCTGCTTCTTGCGGATTGTATAGACTTTTAGTCTGCTCCTCTAATATCTCTTCAAAGCCGCATCCAGCTGTATCTATGAAAACAATGTTTTTTTCCCTCAATCGATAGTTAGTTGAAACTTCGTGGATAAGGCTGTGATGCATAGTATAAGGTGCATTTTGCAATTGATTTTGATAAAATTGTCGGTTAGAAAATTCACTGATTTGAGGGTGCATACGGTATTGTGCCTGTAACAAACTGCTACAACGGGGATAAGCTGCGTATATTTTTTCAAATAAAGTCGTTTGAAGTCCCATTTTAGCGGCTTTGAGAGACTTAACCGTAGGGGGCAATTGATGATGATCCCCTGCCAAAATGACGCGCTTAGCTTGGGTAATAGGAATCCATGTAGCAGGTTCAATAGCTTGGGTAGCTTCATCAATGATAGCAGTAGAATAGGTTCTATTAGCAATATCAGGATGGTAGCAGCCTATTAAGGTAGCACAAATAACTTGGGCATTTTGCAGTAAAGTGTGTTGAATATATTTTTCTATTGCTTGGGCTTCTTTTTTTAGGTTTTTAGCTTCTTGAAGCAATTGTTGGCGTTGTTCTCTTTCTGACGTACCGAAGTTTCTTTTAAAAGAAAGGGCTTTTTTACGAACATTCGCTGCTTCTTTGAGCATGTTTTTCAGATGCTTGTATTCTTCATGGTGTTGTATTTGCGTGCTTAGCAAGGAACGGTGAATACTTGCATTGATTCTGGAAGGATGACCTACACGGATTACTTTTAC
>JANWVE010000002.1:2456-44825 GCA_025057675.1 Bacteroidia bacterium | reverse complement strand
ATCCCCATGTAGCTCTACAAAATCACTGCATAAACCATAGATATAGTCTAATGTGTAAGGTCTGTCAGGGTGGCGAGAAAGTTGTACGCGCTGCCAACGAGTTAAATTCTGATACGTATTCTTTTTGAGCTGTAAAATCTTAGCCTCTAACTCCTTAATCGGTCCTGATATGTCCAATTTACTTTCTTCAGCCATTTTTTTCATTAAGGTAAGCTTTTCTTCCAGCTCAATAATCGGTTTCTCAAAGTCTAAAATTACGCTAGACATACAAATGCAAAAATAGAAAATAATGAAGTAAACTAAATCCAAAAAATTCTTGAACTTTTTATCTTATTTTTGACACTCTGTTGCATTTTTACTATGTTTGTAAGGATTATGTATAAAAAAACTTTTATTCTATTCTCGTCAATCCTATCCGTGTATTTGGTACATGCTCAAATATCTGTAACCAAATTGTGGTCTATGAAAGCTAATCCCACTCTCAATAGTATCAACGGAGTAGCTTTCAAAGCAGATGGTCAAAAAGTAATCAGTGGAACAAATTGTCATCCTGCATCTATACGCATGTTTGATAGCAATACAGGGAATTTAGATTGGGACTATACTGTGGGGAGCGCCTTCATGTGTATTATGGGTGTAACATTCAGTGGTAGTGGAAATTATATTGCAGCTGTTGAGGAATTCGGCAACATTCTCATTTTTGATAACACAGGTGCTACCCCTGTAATAGTAGATACAATTAAAACGCTTACTTCGTATGCATTTAGCATTGCTTTTTCTCCCGATAATAGCAAAGTTGCCGTAGGCTGCTCCTCAAACCGATTGAAAATCTATAATATCCCTGGAGGTACATTAGCGCACAACATCGTAGCCCATACGGGCTGGGTTACAGCAGTTGCATATTCCCCTGATGGTACAAAAATCGTCACAGGAGGTACAGATGACAAAGTCAAAATATGGACAAGTACAGGAACACTACTGCACACTTTAAGTGGTCATACAGGAGATATTACAAGTGTCAAATTTTCACCTGATAATACAAAAATAGTTTCTGCATCAAAAGATGATAAAATAAGAATTTGGGACGCTAATACAGGAACCCTCATAAAAGTAACTAACGCCCACAACAAAGACGTAAATGGTATTGACGTATCCCCTGATGGCACTAAAATAGTGTCCGTTTCTGCGGACAGCACAGGTAAAATATGGGATTTTGCAACAGGTAATCTGCTTTATACATTTGGCGTGTCAGATAGTGGAGTAGTTAATGCCGTAGCTTGGTCACCCTTAGGCGATAAGATTGTTACAGGAAGTGCAAAAAGTGATGTAGTGATGTGGAAAGTTACTGTCAGTTCCAATATTGATGACTCAAATATTCTCTCTGCATGGAGTATATATCCTAATCCTGCCCAAAATACTATTCAAGTAACCTTACCCACTCTACTAAAAAATGCTAAACTGGCTATACACAATCTACTTGGCGAACTTGTGCAAAGTTATGAGATAAATTCAATTCACAACGATTTAGATATCAGTTATTTACCTCATGGTCTGTATCTTTGTACGTTAGAGTACCATCAAAATAGGGTAAGTCGAAAACTATTTATCCAAAGATAATATAAAAAGCAAAACAAACTCCACAGAATTTCTGTTCAAAATATACGCTATTTAATCTTTTTGGGCGTGTCCTTGTGGGCGTTACGCTGCGCGTATGCCCACAAGGTCGGCGTGCTACGGGCTAACGGTGCTGCGCCCCACCCGCCCACCCCCTGGTCAAGGGTAAAAGCGTGGGCGAGGGGCTTCGCACCGTGCTAACGCACGCCCTCCGCATGCCTCACGCAAGAACGCCGCAAGTATGCTAACGCCACTTATTTAAAAATTAACTTTGTAAGTATCTGAATATCAACATCAGACAAGATAAAAACATGCTTTAACCTTATAAGTCATTGAAAATCAATTCAAAATAAAGTAAAATTTTGGGAATCAGGGTTAAAGGGTTGCAAAAAGTCTATGTATTCAAGGTTTAACCTTGTATATACCTGAAAATGAATACAAAACAAGATAAAACAACAACCTCTCAAACAAGGTAAAGAAATTTAACTTTGTAATTGTTTGATAATCAATATTAAACAAGGTAAAGCAAACGTATGTATAAAAACAAGGTAAAATATGTAAAAGCTGCTGCGTGAGGCATGCGGAGGGTGCGTGAGCAGTGCGGAGCGCAGCGAAGCACCGAAGCGAAGCGTAGCCCGCAGCACGCCGACCCGAAGCGCAGCAAGGGACACGCCCAAAAAAAAGAATTAAAATTCAACATTTAAACATCCTGCCCTAGATAAAAGAAAAACTCTTCTCTTACTTAGCTAAATTACCATAGTATATTATACTACAACCAATAATCTTATATCTTTGTAACATGATACAAGTTACTCTGACCGACGGCAGCGTCCGAAACTACCAAAAAGGTATTACGCCTATGCAGATAGCTCAATCTATTTCTGAGAGTTTAGCACGAAACGTACTCTGTGCCAAAGTCAATGATAATGTTGTAGATGCTAATACTCCTCTAGAAGAGAACTGTACCTTGAAACTCCTCACATGGAATGATGAGGAAGGTAAACAAACTTTTTGGCATTCCTCCGCCCATTTGATGGCAGAAGCACTAGAAGCACTTTATCCAGGGGTTAAATTTGGTGTAGGTCCTGCTTTGGAAAATGGAGGCTTTTACTATGATGTAGATTTAGGCGGTAGAGAGTTTTCACAAGCAGATTTTAAGAGATTAGAAGACCAAATGTTAGAATGTGCTAAAAAAAACAGTGAGTATAAACGTACCCCTATTTCAAAAACGGAGGCTATAAATTATTTTCGTCAGAAGGGAGATGAGTATAAATTAGACTTATTAGAAAATTTAGAAGAGGGTAAAATAACCTTTTATACACAAGGTAATTTCACGGATTTATGTAGAGGTCCGCATATTCCGCATACAGGTTTGATTAAAGCGGTTAAAATTTTATCCATCTCGGGTGCATACTGGAAAGGCGATGAAAAAAATAAACAACTTACTCGCATATACGGAATTACCTTTCCCAAAAAATCGGAATTAGAGGAATACTTAGCTCAATTAGAGGAAGCGAAAAAAAGAGATCATCGTAAAATTGGTAGAGAAATGGAACTTTTTACCTTTTCAGACTATGTAGGAGGAGGATTACCCCTGTGGCTGCCCCGCGGCTTCAAATTACGACAAAACTTGATAGATTTTATGACTAAACAATTATACGAGGGCGGTTATCAATTAGTGGCAACACCACATATTGCTAAAACCGATTTATACAAAATTTCAGGACATCTGGAAAAATACGGTGCAGATAGCTTTCAACCTATACAATCACCAGGAGACACATTTTTTCTCAAACCTATGAACTGTCCGCACCATATTGAAATCTACAAAAGTAAACCCCGATCGTACCGAGATCTACCTCTACGAATTGCTGAATTTGGAACAGTCTACCGCTATGAACAAAGCGGCGAACTCAATGGCTTGACGCGCGTACGCGGCTTTACCCAAGATGACGCTCATATCTTTTGTACCGAAGAGCAAGTCAAAGATGAATTTATTGCTGTCGTTAAATTAGTACAAAAAGTTTTAAATAAGTTAGAGTTCAAAGAATATACTGCACAAATTTCTTTACGAGATAAAACCGACCGAGATAAATACATTGGCACAGATGAACAATGGAACAGAGCTGAACAAGCTATTATAGATGCAGTATCTACGGTAGACATGAAAACTGTTACTGAATACGGCGAAGCTGCTTTTTACGGACCTAAGCTGGACTTTATGGTAAAAGATGCTATCGGCAGAAAATGGCAATTAGGTACTATACAAGTGGATTATCAGTTGCCTGCGCGTTTTGAGTTAGAGTACGTATCTGCGGATGGAACTAAAAAACGACCTGTAATGCTACATAGAGCGCCTTTTGGCTCATTAGAACGCTTTATCGGTGTTTTGATTGAACACTGCGCAGGAGATTTTCCTCTTTGGTTAGCTCCTGAACAAGTTATTTTGCTACCTATCAGTGAAAAATTTGAGTCCTATACTTTACAGGTTAAAAAAACGTTAGAGCAAGCAAACATACGCACAATAGCTGACTTACGTAATGAGAAAATTGGTAAAAAAATTCGTGATGCGGAACTGCAAAAAATTCCTTACATGCTTATCATAGGAGAGAAAGAAGCAAATGAGGGGCTAATTTCTATACGCAAGCGAAAAGAAGGCGATTTAGGAATGTATTCAGTACAGGAATTTATACAAAGAGCGCAAGATGAGATAAAAGACTAATTGATGCACATAGTTTTTGTCAAAAATAGACTTGTTTTGAAGGCGGTCAGATTTTAGATATTTTTTTGGCGTGTCCTTGTGGGCGTTTCGCTGGCGCTCATGCCCACAAGGTCGGCGTGCTACGGGCTAACGGTGCTGCACCCCACCCGCCCACCCCCTCGTTATGGGGTCAAGGGCGTGGGGCTTCGCACCAAGCCTGACGGCTTGCCCTCCGCATGCCTCACGCAAGAACATTGTGCAAGTATCTTAAACTATCTATATTATGTTTAACCTTGTAAATAAACTCCAAATAACGCAAAAACAAAATAAAACAAAACTATGCATAAAATGAGATAAAGACCTCAAAATCCAGGGTTAAATGCGTGAGGGGCATAGAGCATGCCGTAAGGCAGTGCGAAGCGTGAGCGCAGCACCGAAGCGTACGCGTAGTGCGGAATGCACCGACCCGAGCGCAGCGAGGGACACGCCCAAAATAAAACCCAAACTCTTCAATTACACTACAATTCTTATCTTTGAATTTGGAATTTGAATATGAAGCACCAACACTTATCCGAATCAGAAATTATAACTTGTCTGCGCTGTCTACCTCAATGGAAATACATCCCCAGTATCCCCGCTATTGAAAAAGAATTTGTTTTTGATAACTTTCTGCATGCAATAGAGTTTATGTACAAATCTGCCCCATTTATTGATAAAATTAACCATCACCCCGAGTGGAAAAATGTGTATAACAGAGTTCATGTAATCTTATACACGCACGAAGTAAAAGGAGTTACTGTTTTAGATATTCAACTTGCTCATTATTTAGAAAATCTCTATCAGTATGTATGAAAAACCCATTATCCGTACTACAAGAGTACTGGAAATATCCTGAATTTAGACCTTTACAAGCAGAAATAGTACAATCTGTTTTAGATAAATATGACACGTTGGCTATTCTACCCACCGGAGGAGGAAAATCTATTTGCTACCAAGTACCTATACTGTGTTTAGAAGGTATAGGGTTAGTTATTAGTCCGTTGATTGCACTTATTCAAGACCAAGTAGAGCAGCTTTTACGGAGAAATATCCCTGCCGCATCCATTCATAGTGGCTTGACTCAAATAGAAATAGAAATCATTTTACGAGAGTGCCAGGCGGGTAAATATCGTTTTTTATACTGCTCCCCCGAACGATTACAAAGTACTAAATTCATAGAAAAGTTAAAGTATTTACCTATATCTATCATTGCAGTAGATGAAGCACATTGCATTAGTCATTGGGGCTATGATTTTAGACCTTCTTACCTTAAAATTGCCGACATCAGACCATTCTTTCCTTACGCGCCTGTTATTGCCCTAACCGCTTCTGCAACGCCCAAAGTACAGCAGGATATTACAGATAAATTAGCATTCAAGTCTAATTACAAACATTTTCAAAAAAGTTTTGCTCGCGATAATCTTCGTTATGCAGCTCTACAAGAGGACAATAAACTAGCTAAAATGTTAGAGATTATTCAGAAGGTACGAGGTACAGGGATTGTATATGGGCGCACACGTAAAGAAGTAGAAGAAGTGTTCAAAATGCTCAAAGAAATGAACCTTCCTGTAACGTATTATCATGCAGGTTTATCAGTGCTACAGCGTGAAAAAACCCAACAAGAGTGGATAAAAGGAGAAAAAAAAATTATTGTAGCAACTAATGCTTTTGGAATGGGCATAGATAAACCCGATGTACGTTATGTAATACACTATTCCCCTCCCGCAGATATGGAAGCTTACTATCAGGAAGCAGGGCGCGCAGGGCGAGATGGTCTTACCTCGTACGCAGTTATCTTGTATCGCCATAACGATTTAGATGTGCTCAAAAAATGGATATCCTCGCGCTTCCCAGATATAACCACCATTAAACAAGCTTACCAAGATATCAACATATTCTACCAAGTACCTTATTACGAATATCCCCCTAATGAACAAGTAATTTTAGATATAGACGCTATTGTGCAAAAGTTCAATCAGTACAGTGTGCCTGTTTTGTATGAGATTATCAAGCAGTTAGAAGCAGAAGGTTATTTTACTTATGTAGAAAAAGAACTCATTTATTCAAAAGTGGCTTTTTTACACAATTTAGAGGATATTTATACTTTTATGGTTCATCACCCTAAATATGATGCGATACTCAAAACCTTGTTCAGATTGCTGGGCGGTACAGCGTTAGAAGGCAGGCAGCAGTCCATTGAGGAGAGTAAAGTAGCTCAGTTAGCTAAATTGAGCATAGAAACAGTTTATATGCAACTCAATGAACTACATAAACTCAATGTAATAGAGTATCTTCGTTCCACAGATAAACCTTTTTTAAGGTGGCTTATGCCCCGAGTACCCCCAGAAGATTTTGTCATTAACGCAGAGCGTTATCAAAATCGTAAAAAATGGTACTTAGACAAGTTAGAAGCAATGTTAAATTATGTACAAAACACCACGCAGTGTCGTATGGAGTATATTTCTCAATACTTCGGAGAAATGAATACAAAACCTTGCGGCAAGTGCGATGTATGCGTAGGTAGACATAAAAAAACTCTTAATCAAAATCTTTTTGACCGAATTAAGCTTGAAGTTATGCTTTTGGTAGCCCAACAACCTTTATCCTATGATGAAGTAATTAAAAAAATCAATACAGGTAATCCACAACAAAGAGAGCAAGTACTGCGCTATCTTATAGACAATAATGAGGTAAAACTCTCACCTGACTTGAAAATATCTTTGTAATTCAATGCTAAAAGATATAATTTGATATTTTGGGCGTGTCCCTTCGCTGCGCTCGGGTCGGCGTGCTGCGGGCTGCGCTGACGCTTCGGTGCTTCGCTTCGCTCCGCACTGCTCACGCACCCTCCGCATGCCTCACGCAGCAGCTCTTGGATGTTTTACCTTGTTTTTATACATGCATTTGTTTTACCTTGTTTAGTGTTGATTATCAAATACTTACAAGGTTAAAATTTTTTACCCTCTTTGAATTGTTGTTATTTTACCTTGTTTTGTATTCACTTTCAAGCATATACAAGGTTAAACCTCAAATACATGGACTTTTGATACGCTTTTAACCCTGGACTCGCAAGCTTTACCTTATTTTGAATTGATTTTCAATTATTTACAAGGTTAAGATTTGAATAGATGGACTTAGTTTGATAGCTGCTGCGTGAGGCATGCGAAGGGCGTGCGATAGCACGGTGCGAAGCCCCTTGCACACGCTTTTACCCTTGCCCAGGGGCGGGTGGGTGGGACGTAGCACCGTTAGCCCGTAGCACGCCGACCTTGCCCACACGAGCGTAAGCAAGACGTGGGCAAGGGCACGCCCAAAAACTACAAAAAATCACTAATTCTTTATGTATATCATTCATACCTATATCTTCACACTTCTCAAAAAAGTTATTCTATTAAAAAACTAAAAATTTGGCTTTCTTTTCTCCAAAAATGCACTCACACCTTCTTTGAAATCATTGTGAGTAAAACACTGACCAAAGTTTTTAATCTCCTCCTCAAAACCATTTTTATTGTCGTCAAAATAAGCATTCACGCTTTTGATAGCTAAATAAACTGCATTCGGGCTTTGTGCATGAATTTTTGCTAAAATTTCTTTGCACTTATTAAGCAGTTCATGTTGGGGAACTACATAATTTACTAAACCTAATATGTAAGCATCATTTGCAGTTATCATATCCGTGGTAAGAATGAGTTCCAAAGCTTTGGTTTTACCAATATACTGTACTAATCTTTGAGTACCACCATATCCTGGAATTAGACCTAATTTTACCTCGGGCTGACCAAATTTCGCATTTTCTGATGCTATACGAAGATGACAAGCCATAGCTAATTCACATCCACCACCGAGTGCAAATCCATTCACCGCTGCGACAACAGGCTTAGGGGAATTTTCTATCATTCCAAAAATAATATGTCCATTATTGGCTAAATTAGATGCTTGCTGGGCATCAAGCCCTACAAACTCTTGAATGTCTGCACCTGCGGCAAATGCCTTTTCCCCTGCACCTGTAATGATAATAGATTTGACTTCTGAATCGGCTAAGGCTTGTGTAAAAGCAGCTTTTAGTTCACTCAGTAGTGTTTGATTTAATGCATTTAGTTTATCAGGACGGTTTAAGGTAATAATACATGTCTTATTTTCTGTTGTAACTAATAATGTCTGATACATACCTGCAAATCAAAATATTTTTCTTCAAAATGCCAAAAATGAATTATTTTTTTATTTTAGTACTTCTCTGGTACGTTTTTTTACATACGAACACAACGAACTAAACGCCCAAGAGCATTATTGATATCAACAATTTACAAAAAGGTAAGCTGATTTTCTATCCTTTAAAACATTGAAAATCAATATAAACTAAAATTGTATGTTCTGTTATATTAGGCCTAAAAAATAATTTTACCTTTCTGGGCGTGTCCCTTCGCTGCGCTTCGGGTCGGGCTACGGCGCACTACGCTAACGCTCGGTGCTACGCTCACGCTTCGCACTGCCTAACGGCATGCTCCGTATCCCTCACGCAAGCTGCGTTTGGATGTTTTACTTGGTTTGTATGCATACATTTGTTTTACCTTGTTTGATGTTTATTATCAAATACTTACAAGGTTAAATTTTTTTACTTTGTTTTAATTATGACGTTTTACCTTGTTTAGTATTCATTTTCAATTACTTAGAGAATGTTAAAACTCGAATGTATGAACTTTTTACACCCATTTAGCCCTGAATGTTGAGATTTTGTTTTATTTTGAATTCTTCGGTGATTTACAAGGTTAAAATGTATTTTACCTTATTTAGTATTCATTTTCAGATACTTAAAGAGTAGAACTTTGAATAAATAGCGCTTGCAGACCTGCCAAGGTTCTTGCGTGAGGCATGCGGAGGGTGCGTCAGCAGTGCGGAGCGAAGCGCAGCACCGAAGCGATAGCGCAGCCCGCAGCACGCCGACCCGAAGCGCAGCGAAGGGACACGCCCAAAAAAGTAAAATTATTTTTTAGACTTAATATAAAAACTTTGTACCAGGCGTATTTTCAATTATGCTCATTTATTAAAATATATCTCTCAACAACCCGAAGACCATTTTGCGCCCCGATATTCACACCATTATACCCACAGATATCATTCATACTAAATAAAATGTCAAACATATTGTCAAGATGATTTGTGCTGTATTTTAATGAAAAACTTCAGTTGTCTTAATAGTTGTACCTTATTTTTTTGGTTTTGAAACAAAATACATAATATTGCCGTTACTCTTGAAAAGCATACAACAAAAAACACATAAATACATATATGAAAACAAAAATAGAACACTACAGGGACTTAGAAGTTTGGCAAAGGGCTTTTCGATTGGCAACTCAAGTTGCATCAAAATACGAAAACTCGGAACTATCACAAAAAAGCCTTATTATCAAGAATCTAGTTGAAAAATCTTTGCAAATACCTGCTCTTATTAGCGAAGGTTTTCTAAGAGGCGTATTACCTGAATACGTATCCTGTTTAAAAACAGCAAGACATCTTGTGTCAGAAATAGACACTACACTGCAAATTCTACCCGCGCTGGGTATGGCTACCGAAGTAGAACTGCAAGAATTATCCACAGAATACGAAATTGTTGCACGTCAGATATCTACACTTACTAGTATTTTAAGCAAAAAAATTCCTCAAAAACCCAACCATATACACAGAAACAAACCCCAAAACCCAAATAACAATCACTCACAATCCTCCACCGAAGAGAGCAAACTAAGACCTGACTACGAGATCTAGCTT
Source organism: Bacteroidia bacterium (assembly GCA_025057675.1). GTDB lineage: Bacteria > Bacteroidota > Bacteroidia > JANWVE01 > JANWVE01 > JANWVE01. The sequence goes on along the minus strand of JANWVE010000002.1, from coordinate 34,705 downwards.
GAAAAAGCATGACAAAATGTCATGCTTTTTTATTGGCATATTGATTGATTTAAAATAAAGCATGAAAAACTACCCATTCCAACAGATTAACGAAAAATTCAACAAGTTTTTTAGTGAAATTCAAAAAGAATTTTACGATGATAAGGTTTTAGACCTTAATACAAATATAGTGTCTTTACCTGACCGCTATATTGTGGAGATAGAACTCCCTGGCGTAAAAAAAGAAGATATCAAAATCACACTTGAAGATGACCACCTAACTGTACAAGGTAAAAAGCAAAGAAAATCTTATGAAGATGAAAAGCTTGTACAAGTGGAACGCCAACAAGGAGACTTCAAGCGTACATTCAAACTAAACAATGACATAGACCCTCAAAACATAAAAGCGAAATTTGAAGAGGGAGTCCTCTATATCACTTTACAAAAACTACAAGTAGAAAAACAAAAGGAAACTACTATTGTTGTTGAATAACAAATATTCTCAAAAAATTTGAAAAACACAATAAGGCATTTAACTTTGCCCCACAATCCAAAAACCTGTAATTATCATGAATAAGTACATATTGGGCATGCTCGCCACATCGTTGCTGGTCTTAATAATGGCTTGCGGAGACATTAAGAAGCCTGATGTAAGTAAACAAGAAGGTGAAACCTTGATTAAAGAGCTCATGACACTCCGCCTTAACCAAGACTTTAACACTATTGTAAATGGCAGAAATAAAACTCCGTGCCTTAGCAAAAAATTCTTACAACGCTACACTCCAATAGAAAACCCTTATGACAAAAGTCGAGGAACTCAACTTAATGAAGCTGTTCTAAGAGAAAAACTCTTCTTCCTAAACGATCCTAAAATGGTAGATTATGAAGTAAACGAAGGAACAAACACAGATAAAAGTCTTGGTGCCCGTTTTGGAAGAGTTTATACAGTAAAAATCAAATTAAAATACGAAGATGGCAGAGATGGCGGCTATTTGGTAGAGAGAATTGTGGTCGGTAAAGATGAAAATAAAATGCCTGTTATTGAAGAGATTGAATTAGTTGAAAGACAAGTAAAATAATTTAATATCAAAGAAAGGACAGAAACTATGAGTAAAATTATCGGCATAGATTTAGGTACTACAAACTCCTGCGTGGCTGTTATTGAAAACAATAAGCCCGTCGTAATTATCAATGAGGAAGGCTGGCCTACCACCCCATCTGTGGTTTCTTTTACCAATAACGGTAATGGTGAACGCAAAGTAGGTGAGTCTGCTAAAAGACAAGCAATAATGTACCCTGAAACTACTATTTATTCTATTAAGCGTTTCATGGGTAGATTTTATGATGAAGTTACAGAAGAGATAAAAAACGTTCCTTACAAGGTAGTAAGAGGTAGTAATAACACTCCTCGTGTAAAAATTGGTGACAGAGAATACACTCCCCAAGAAATCTCTGCTATGATACTCCAAAAAATGAAAAGAACTGCAGAGGAGTACCTAGGACATGAAGTAAAAGATGCTGTCATCACTGTTCCTGCGTACTTTAATGATGCGCAGCGCCAAGCAACTATTGAAGCAGGCCAGATTGCAGGGTTAAATGTTAGGCGTATTGTAAATGAACCCACAGCGGCCGCACTTGCTTTTGGTTTGGATAAAAGAGACAGAGATTTAAAGATTGCTGTTTATGACCTTGGTGGAGGTACTTTTGATATATCCATATTAGAGCTAGGCTCAGGAGTATTTGAAGTTAAAGCAACTAATGGAGATACTCATCTCGGTGGTGATGATTTTGACAAGGTAATTATTGATTGGATGGCACAAGAATTTATGAAAGATAACCCTAAAACAGACCCTCGTAAAGACCCTATGGCACTGCAACGCTTGCGCGATGAAGCAGAAAAAGCTAAAAAAGAACTTTCTACTAGCACCCAATATCAAATCATGTTACCTTACTTAATTCCTGTTGATGGAGTACCCAAAAACTTAGTTACTACCCTAACTCGCGCCAAATTTGAACAACTTACAGAACATTTAGTCCAAAGAACCATTGAACCCTGCCGCAAAGCATTACAAGACGCAGGATTAAAACCTGAAGATATAGATGAGGTTATTTTAGTTGGTGGCTCTACTCGGATACCTCGTATCCAGCAAGAAGTAGAAAAATTCTTTGGCAGAAAACCCAACAAGAGCATTAACCCTGACGAAGCAGTAGCATTAGGGGCAGCCGTACAAGGTGCAATACTCAACAAAGACATTCAAGGCATGGTCTTGTTAGACGTTACTCCGCTTTCTCTCGGTATTGAAACTTTAGGCGGCGTCATGACCAAAATCATTGAAGCACAGACCACTATACCTGTCAGCAAGTCTGAAGTCTTTACCACCGCAGCGGATAACCAAAACTCTGTCGAAATCCATGTTTTACAAGGTGAGAGACCTCTAGCTATCCAAAACCGTACATTAGGTAGATTTCACCTTGATGGAATTCCTCCTGCCCCCAAAGGCGTACCCAAAATTCGCGTAAAATTTGATATTGACGCTAATGGAGTTCTCAATGTAACAGCAACCGATGAGGGTACAGGTAAAGAACAAAAAATTCGTATAGAGGCTTCCTCAGGATTGAGTAAAGAGGAGATAGAACGCATGAAAAACGAAGCCAAAGCTAACGAAGCCGAAGACAAACGGCTCAGAGAAGAAATAGAAAAAATGAACCAAGCAGATAATCTCATTTACACCACAGAAAAACAACTCAATGAATACAAAGACAAAATCTCCGAAGCTAACAGAACTGCAATAGAAACCGCACTCAATGAACTCAAAGAAGCCCATAAAACCCGCAATATTGCAGGTATAGATGCGGCTATGGCTAAGCTCAACCAAGCATGGCAAGCTGCTTCTACTGAAATCTATAATGCCCAAAAAACCACTCAAAATAATACACAGCAACAGCAGCAAAGTGCTACTGCAAACGATGGCAACATAACCGATGCAGATTATGAGGAGATAAAATAAAGTAGCAAATCAATCACAAATTATTATGAGCCTCTCTGTTTTTAGGGAGGCTTTTTGTTTGTATAGATGAGTCTATGAGATAAAATTTTTTTGGGCGTGTCCCTCGCTGCGCTCGGGTCGGCGTGCTGCGGGCTGCGCTTCGCTTCGGTGCTGCGCCCCACCCCCTGGGCAAGGGTTTGAGCGTGGGCGAGGGGCTTCGCACCAAGCCTCACGGCTTGCCCTCCGCATGCCTCACGCAAGCAGCTGTCTAACTAAGTCCACCTACTCAAACTTTAACCTTGTAAGTACCTGAAAATGAATACTAAACAAGGTAAAAGCAAATTTTTTACCTTGTACATACCTCAATATCAATTGAAAACAAGGTAAAATTTGCGTATTCAAGGTTAAAAGGGTATGAAAAGTCCATATATTCGGAGTTTAACCTTGTACATACTTGAAAATGAGCTCAAAACAATATAAAATGAGGGTATATCAAACAGGGTAGAAAATTTTAACTTTTTAAGTATTTGATAATGAGCATTAAACAGGGTAAAGCAAATGTATATATAGGAACAAGGTAAAACATCCCAAAGCTGCTGCGTGAGGCATGCGGAGGGTGCGTCAGCAGTGCGCAGCGCAGCGAAGCACCGAAGCGAAAGCGCAGCCCGTAGCACGCCGACCCAAAGCGCAGCGAAGGGACACGCCCCAAAAATTTACTTCACTTATTAAAAATTTATCAAAACTAGCTTGGCAGCTTAACAGTAGGAGTTTTATCTTATTTTTGTGCGCGTATGTCTTCTACATTACAAATATACAACACATACTCTCGTAAAAAGGAAATTTTTGAACCAATTGTAAGTGGTTTTGTAGGTATGTATGTTTGCGGTCCTACCGTATACGGCGATACGCATTTAGGACATCTGCGCTCTGCTATCACTTTTGATATTGTTTATCGCTATTTTTTACACAAAGGATATAAAGTAAGATATGTTAAAAATATCACTGACGTAGGACATCTAACCGACGAACTCAACGACGCAGGTGAAGATAAACTCCAAAAAAAAGCCCGATTAGAGCAATTAGAACCTATGGAAATTGCCCAAAAATACACTTATCAATACGAGAGAATAATGGATATTATGAATGTACTTCCTCCTTCTATTGCGCCACGCGCCACAGGACACATAATAGAGCAAATTGAGTTCATTCAAAAAATTATAGATGCAGGTTTTGCGTATGTAGTTAATGGTTCTGTCTATTTTGATGTAGTAAAATATACTAAAGAAGGTAAATACGGTATTTTATCAGGTAGAAAATTAGAGGAGCTTTTAGCTGGCGCAGGTGAAGAACGCCGAGAACTCAAAGAGCAACAAGAAAAACGTAATCCTGCTGATTTTGCTCTTTGGAAAAAAGCACCGCCTGAACATATTATGAAATGGAACTCACCTTGGGGAGTAGGTTTTCCAGGATGGCATATTGAATGTTCAGCTATGAGCAGTAAATATCTCGGAAATACATTTGATATACACGGCGGAGGTATGGATTTGATATTCCCTCATCATGAAGCAGAAATTGCACAATCTGATGCAGGACATCAGTGCATTCCCGCTCGCTATTGGATGCACAATAATATGCTCACTATCAATGGGCAAAAAATGGCTAAATCGCTTGGTAATTTTATTACCGTAGATGAATTTCTTACAGGAAAACATCTGCTTTTAGAAAAAGCCTACTCACCTATGACCATGCGCTTTTTTATATTACAAGCACACTACCGCAGCACTCTGGATTTTTCTAATCAAGCTTTGCAAGCCGCAGAAAAAGGACTACAAAGACTTTTAGAAGGCTATCAGTTTTTTATGAACTTAACACCCTGCGAAAGTAATAACTCCATATCTATGCAAGAAATTGAACAACTACAACAAAAATGCTATCAAGCCATAGAAGATGACTTTAACACACCTGTTTTAATCGCTCATCTATACAGTGGGTTAGAATTCAAAACGGCTATTACACATCACAATAAAACAGTAGATACTCAAAGCTTATCTTTACTTCAAAACATTTACAAAACTTTTTTGATAGATATTTTGGGCATAAAAATAGAAGAAAAAACTAACACAAACCAAACAGAACTTTTACATCAATTGATAGATGAAATTCTCAAACTACGTTACGAAATTAGGCTACAAAAAAATTTCGCCAAAGCTGATGAAATACGTAACAGATTATCAGAACTGGGAATTGAAGTCAAAGATACCAAGGAAGGTTCTACCTGGAAGTGGAAGGAATAGCTTTTTGTATGTTGTATGTGGATTGAAATTATTTTTGGAATATATGCTATACAGATTATATGCTATGCGGTAATTCTGTGGATAGAAAAACGTGAATTGAATTCATGGTCTTGTAAGAAAGTAGCGGTACTTATTGCTTGTCGGAATGAGGAGAGAAACATTTTATCTTGTTTGCAGTCTTTGGATACCCAAGATTATCCCAAAGAATACTTTGAAGTCTGGATAGGCGATGATGACTCCACAGATAATACTGCATTGGTTGTGCAGAACTTTATTAAGGATAAAGCTAATTTTCATTATGTAAAAATTACTCAAAATTTAGGGCAGCTCAAAGCCAAGCAAAATGTACTAGCCCAACTTGCTCATAAAACTGATGCAGAAATTTTATGTATTACCGATGCAGATATTATCACACCCAAGACATGGATAAATACCCTCGTAAGGGGATTTGAGTCTCCCAACGTGGGAATAGTGTGTGGTACTACTTATATTTTGCCCAAGGGTTTTTTTAACATTTTACAAAGTGTAGACTGGCTATTTTACATGGGGATAGCCAAAGCTAATCTTGATATTGGTTTACCAATTACTGCTGTAGGAAATAATATGGCTGTTCATAGAGCAGCTTACCGAGCAGTAGGTGGTTATGAGAATATACCTTTTAGTTTAACAGAAGATTACAAGCTTTTCAAAGAAATACTCAAACGCACAGACTATACTGCAAAATGGATTTTTAGCCCATTAAATACGAATATCACTTATGGTATTTCTTCTTTGTATAAGTGGCTTGAGCAGCGTAAAAGGTGGTTAAAAGGGGGTATAGAGTTACCATTTTTCATTTGGCTGCTTATGCTATTCAATGTATGTGTGGAAATAATGATGTATTTAAGTTTTATCAAGTCTATCTCATTATTTGCTGCTTTATTTTTAGGTAAAACTTTGTTTAATACTGTGTTATTCATATCTATTTTTAGCAAGTTGCAAATTTGGCATAAAGACTGGTTATGGGCAGTTCCTGTTTATACCTTGTATCAGATGGGGCTTATTCCTATTTTGTTTATATACTTTATTTTACCCATTAAAGTAAGATGGAAGGAACGTAGATATTAAAAAGTGGCTGTATTTTTAGCAAAGATGGGCTATTTTAGTAAATAATTTGATAAGTAAAATTTTTGGGCGTGTCCCTCGCTGCGCTCGGGTCGGCGTGCTGCGGGCTAACGGTGCTTCGCCCCACCCCCTGGTCAGGAGTAAAAGAGTGGGCGAGAGGCTTCGCACCGTGCTACCGCACGCCCTCCGCATGCCTCACGCGAGCAGCAAGTATGCTAACCTCATTTATTGAAGACGCAACCTTGCAAGTATTTGATAATCAATGATAAACAAAGTAAAAATAAAACTTAACTTCTCAACTCACTCAAAATGAACGCGAAACAAGATAAAAGTTATTTATTCAGGGTTAAAGGGTTGTATAGTACATGTATTCAAGGTTTAACCTTACAAATGCTTGAAAATGAATAAGAAATAAAGTAAAATAACAGCGCTTCAAACAAGGTAAAAAATTTTATCCTTGTAAGTATTTGATAATCAATATCAAACAAGGTAAAGCAAAGATATGTCTAAAAACAAGGTAAAACGTCAGAAGACTGCTGCGTGAGGCATGCGGAGGGTGCGTCAGCAGTGCGGAGCGCAAGCGCAGCACCGAAGCGATAGCGCAGCCCGTAGCACGCCGACCCGAGCGCAGCGAGGGACACGCCCAAAAAAATAACTTCCATTGACAATATGAATAACATTCTTTAAGTTGTCTTTGGTAGAAACAAAGGTAGAGACAAAAAAACTGTACTTTTGTACCCATAAAGTTGGCAACCAAAAATCGTTTTAGCCTATAAAACCAATCCATGGTTGATCCTCCACGTCCCCTGATATATCTTAAATACCTTATGACTTTTTAAAAATTCTTTTAGTGTCCAAAACTCATGTTAATCTTACTTCCTCATAAAAAATAGCAATAATGTGTATATATGTTATTTTCTGTTTTTTATATTTGTTTGATTAGCTATTGTCTATAATCTTACTCGTTTGTCATCCAAGTTTTACGGTATTGTAGAATATCAGGATTTTGAGTATCCTCTAAAATAAACACATGTGAAGCGTCTTCCTCAATAATTTTCAGTGGTTTTTCTATTTCAATAGTTTTGCCTTCACGTTCTACTACAATTTTGATGGGTTTTCCTACACTGGATTTAATTTCCTCACCAATGGTCATAGCTGTAAAAATAGAAATTTCGATGTTATTGATGGACTTTACATAATCCCCATACTTCAAATTATATTCAGGGCAATCCTTTGTAATTTGAGTTTTGGAGCTACTCAGCATACCTAGTTCTATTCCACTTGCTTCTAGGGAAGCTACTTTTATTTTACCTACTCTTTCGTACCTTATGCCAACAGTTTTGAATAGACCTGCAAAATCTAGTGGTTCTGTACCTATAATATGTTTATCAATAAATTTTTTGACATCTGGGTGAGTAATTGCAACAATTTCCTTGAACAGATTATCATCTTCGAAGGGGCGTTCAGGACCATATTTTGTAGAGAGCTGTTCTATTACTTTGCGGAGGGTCATTTTTCCTTGCGTGAGTCGTATAATTTCCAAGTCTAAACCTAAACAAAGTAAAGCACCTTTGTCATACACGTGTCTATATGCTTTGTGATATTTATCCTCTAATACGTTAGCACTCATTTTGGTCATACTCATGTCTTTGGGCATCATACTTGCGGCTTCTATTTTAGTTCTCATTTCTCTGAAAAAATCATCTAATGTAATCATGTTGGCTTTAAGCTGAATAAGATGCGAATAATACTCTGTACTGCCTTCGTAAAGCCATAAATGCTGCGACATTTTTGGATCCGCGAAATTAAATTCATGAATTTCTCTGCTATGTAAATTCAGGGGTGTAATAATATGCAAAAACTCATGGGAAGCTACATCATTAACTTGTTTAAGCACTGCAGAGATGGGCATTACTGGCAAATAGTAGAATGAACTATACGAATGCTCTAAGGCTCCAAAAGCACCTGTACGCGTACTATTACTGAATAAGGGAGCAAAGTAGAATAAAAATGCATACCTGTTTACAGGTAAAACTTTGAGAAAGCTTTGTAAAGCTTTGACAGTAGGTTCAATGGAAGGCACAAGATCTTTGGCATTTATACTCTTGTCTGTTGAGTAGCATGAAATAAGAATATCAGTTTTTCCTACTTTGAGCATAGCCGTATCTAACGGCGAATACATGATAGGATTATCAACTAAGCGAACATAATCAGGGGCTTTCCATACATCAGTAGTGGGGTTAGTACGTTGTACTTCCATAGCGGATGCACCAAAAAGACTTTCGGGGTGCGTGATGCTAATTTCATAAGGCAGCATCATATATCCTTCTAAATAGCCAAGAATCCCTCCGTGATTGAGAACAAAGCATTTATCTTTTTCAAAGTTAGTTCCTGCGGGTTCAAAAATGGCATCTTTATCTACAGGGGTATCCCACGAAGGGCTTACTTGATAAGTGATTTTATTCAAATTTTTACCAGATATAATGAAGGTATTAGGTTCTTTTTTGATTACAGAGAGCGGTTGATTTGACTCATCAAAAGCTTTGAAGTTGCCGATGAATCTACCATAATTGAGGTTAGCGTAGGTGCCGGGTACTGTTTTTGGAAACTGAAAAACATGTTTGCTTTTAGGGGTCTTGGGAGTTAGTACGGTTACTGTAATTTTTTTGTCTTGTACATCATTTAGGTTGATACTACAAATGTATTTTTCTTGACCGTACAGGGTGGAGGATACACAGCAGAAACACAAAATAACCTTTAACCAAACGTTACTCATAAATATGTAAATGGATATGTTGTGCAAATATATTTCAATTTACATCGTTGAGATGTCAAAAATTGATAAAATTGCTTAAATTACATGCAACAATACAACTATAAAGGATTTGATAGACTTTAAGTTTATTTTTTTGGGCGTGTCCTTGCTTGCGTTTCGCTGCGCTCATGCAAGCAAGGTCGGCGTGCTACGGGCTAACGGTGCTGCGCCCTACCCCCTGGGCAAGAGTAAAAGCGTATGCGGGGGCTTCGCACCAAGCCTCACGGCTTGCCCTCCGCATGCCTCACGCAAGCAGCACGCAGACTAACTCCACTTACATAAACTTTTACCTTGTAAATACCTGAAAACAAACACAAAACAAGGTAAAAGTACATTTTAACCTTGTAAACATTTGAAAATGACTGAAAAACAAGGTAAAGATTATTTAATCAAGGTTAAAAAATCTTGTAAAGTCCATATATTCAAGGTTTAGTCTTGCACATCCTTGAAAATCAATGTAAAACAAAGTAAAATAGCAGCGATTCAGTAAAGGTAAAAAAATTAATTTTGTAAATAGTTGATAATCAACCTTAAACAAGGTAAAGCAAAGATATATTTAGAAACAAAGTAAAACATCAAAACGCTGCTGCGTGAGGGATACGGAGCATGCCGTTAGGCAGTGCGAAGCAATAGCGTAGCACCGAAGCGTCAGCGTAGTGCGGAGTAGCCCGACCCGAGCATCAGCGAGGGACACGCCCAAAAAGTAAAATTATTTTTTAGACTTGGTTTTTATGACATTTCATCCTTCCTTATGAATAACAATAACAAACTCGCCCCGAGGAGTATGCCGCTCAAAATGCTGAATCAAACTAGATACTGTACCTCGTAAAGTTTCTTCAAAAACCTTAGAAATCTCCCTGCTGATAGACACCTTAACTTGACCACCTAAATAAATTTCTATCTCTTGTAGGGTTTTAAGTAACCTATGAGGAGACTCGTACAAAATAATAGTTCGCTTTTCATTTTGTAATTCTAACCATCGCGCTTTACGCCCTTTTTTTATGGGTAGAAAACCTTCAAAACAAAATCTATGTGTTGGAAATCCACTGTTAATAAGCGCTGGAACAAACGCTACTGCGCCTGGTAAAGTCTCCACGGTAATGTTGTTTTCAATAGCCGCATTAACCACTGTGTAAGCTGCGTCGCTTATACCGGGTGTACCCGCATCGCTGACTACTGCAATACTCTTCCCCTGTTGAATAAGCTTGATAATATACTCTGTTTGATGAACTTCATTATGTTGATGATAGCTTATGATTTGTGTAGTAATACCATACGTTTTGAGCAATATGCTCGTAACTCGTGTGTCTTCTGCTGCAATATAATCCACAGATTTAAGCACAGATATAGCTCTCAAAGTAATGTCTTGCAAATTTCCTATTGGGGTAGGTACAATATATAATTTACCTGCTGTATGCATGAATAGCTAAATCACTTTGACCAATTTAGTAAGGTCATCTTTATAGTTTTTACCTATTGGAATGCTATGATTTTGAATGTATATATGTCCGTCTTCAATTTTAGTAATTTTATCTATGGCAACAATATAAGACCGATGTACTCTACAAAATTGAGGATAAGGTAAAATATCAGCAAAACGTTTGAGTAAAGCGCTGGCAAGAACTCTTTTCTCATCTAAAACTATGGTTGTATAGTTATCAAATGCTTCCAAGAATAGAATATCCTTTATCTTGACACTTATCATACGCCCTCTATCTCTTACAAAAAAGAGGTCATCTATGTTTAAGCGTGTGTCATGGGGGCTGGTATTTTCAGTTTCAAAATTAGAAAGACTTTGTTCTTGTTCTAAAAAAAGAACGTATTTATGCTCATCATTCGGCATTTGACAAACGTATATTTTAGTTTTGTCTTCTGTATCATAAACAGAAGGCTCTGCTTTGTTGATAAAAGAAAGAACATCAGGAATGTAAGCTGTAATCTTTTTTTCGTTTAAGTTCTGTTTTTTAAGCAATTTAAGTGCGTTTGAGTTATAGTAGAGGATATTGAGGTCATTATCAAAAATGACTATACCTTTATCAAAGTACAGGTTAAGGATAGATTTGTAGTTCTCTTGTTGGTGGAGTTCCTTGTATTTTTGTAAAGCTATTTCGATAGCAAATTGTAGGTCAGAGTCTTTGAATGGTTTGGTGAGATAGCCAAAAGGTTCTGTTTTCATAGCTTCTTGGAAGGTTTTGCTATCGCCGAAGGCAGTTACAAAAATAATGGGTATGCGCCGCCGCTGATAAAGTTCTCGGGCTATATCAATGCCGTTCTTATCTCCTTTGATGTGAATATCCATTAAAAGTATGTCAGCTGGGGTATGAGATAAAAAGTCGAGTAAATCTTTGTAATTATCTGCTGTGCCAACAACTTTATAGCCCATCTGGCTAAGTTTGAGTTCTATATCCATTGCAATAGCGAACTCATCTTCAACGATAAAGACTTTTGCAGCCATAGCAAAGAGTAAAGGTAATGTTTGCTTGCAAATATACTTTTTTCTTTTTTTGTACTGTAATTATGTATTAAGTTTATTTTACTTTTAATAATTTTTTGGGCGTGTCCCTCGCTGCGCTTCGGGTCGGGCTACTGCGCACCACGCTATCGCTTCGGTGCTACGCTGCGCTTCGCACTGCCTAACGGCATGCTCCGTATCCCTCACGCAAGCAGCTTTTCAATGTTTTATCTTATTTTTATACATACTCTTGCTTTACCTTACTTGATGCTCATTATTACGTACTTACAAGGTTAAACCTTGAATATATCAACTTTTGATAACCTTTTCATACTGAATAGGCAAACTTTACCTTATTTTGAATTGATTTTTCCATGAATTACAAAGTAAAAAGTATATTTTTACCTCGTTTAGTATTCATCTTGAGGTACTTGCAAAGTAAATCTTTGAATAAATAGACTCCGCTAATCTGCAAAGGTCCTTGCGTGAGGCATGCGGAGGGTGCGTGAGCAGTGCGAAGCCCCTCGCCCACGCTTTTACTCTTGACCAGGGGGTGGGCGGGTGGGGCGCAGCACCGTTAGCCCGTAGCACGCCGACCTTGTGGGCATACGCGCAGCATAACGCCCACAAGGACACGCCCAAAAAAATAAAATATCAAAGACTTATCTCCTCAATTTTAGCAAATACAACGCCCATATCTTTAGCTTTGTCATAAATTGGCTCTCCAAGATGGGCTAAATTGGGGACATCAGACATACAATCTTCTAAAACCACCATTTTTTTAGCTAACTCAGGGGCATATATCATTGCCTGTTTGAGACTATTTGCTACACAATGAGACTTAGCTTCTCCGCACAAGTATACATATTCAAATTGCATCAAAGTATCAATCAAAGGTTGGTTTAATTGTGTTTCGGGTCTATCAGGATAGGGGATTTGGGCAATGAAAATACCAAAATGTTCTGTAAGTGGATAAGTTCCTTTGCTTACTACTTGGTAATACCTTCCTGTACTTCTTGACCATCGGGTTACAGCATTCATTAGGGGCTGTGCTATACTGCTACCGTGATGACCCATCAAACAATGCTCTGGCCAAATGGTATGGGGAAATTCTTTTTGCGCCTCCAATTTTTGAAGATATTCCCTGACTTCGGACACAAAATAACGAGGTCGCCAGGTGCCTTGTTCTATATCTTGTAAAGAAATTTGAGTAAAGGGCGCAGGCGGATTACCTTGTACATCCTGCCAAAACGAAGGGTGAGATATGTCATTAACAGGATGGGCGTCCATGGTTAAGCAAATGTGGTCAATCTTGCTTGCATGGTTGAGAATAAAACGGCTGATTTTTTCAACATCTTGCTCTGCCCCAGGGACATACAAACTGCCTTCAGGATCGCAAAAATCAAATTGTGCGTCTATGATTAAAAAAGCATGTGTTTTTTTCACGCCACGAATATAGAAAAAGGTTTTAAGATAGCAATATTAGATGATTGATAATAAATAATAAAATTAATATGGGCGTGTCCCTCGCTAATGCTCGGGTCGGCGTGCTGCGGGCTGCGCTATCGCTTCGGTGCTGCGCACTGCTTACGCACCCTCCGCATGCCTCACGCACACAGTATTTGGATGTTTTACCTTGTTTTTATACATATCTTTGCTTTACCTTGTTTAAGGTTGATTATCAACTATTTACAAAATTAAATTTTTTTACCTTTGCTGAATCGCGTTCATTTTACCTTGTTTTGTATTGATTTTCAAGGATGTACAAGACTAAACCTTGAATATATGGACTTTACAAGATTTTTTAACCTTGATTAAATAATCTTTACCTTGTTTTTCAGTCATTTTCAAATGTTTACAAGGTTAAAATGTACTTTTACCTTGTTTTGTGTTTGTTTTCAGTTATTTACAAGGTAAAAGTTTATGTAAGTGGAGTTAGTCTGCGTGCTGCTTGCGTGAGGCATGCGGAGGGCAAGCCGTGAGGCTTGGTGCGAAGCCCCCGCATACACTTTTGCTCTTACCCAGGGGGTGGGCGGGTGGGGCGCAGCACCGTTAGCCCATAGCACGCCGACCTTGCCTGCATGAGCGCAGCGAAACGCAGGCAAGGACACGCCCAAAAAATCTTTTAATACAAAAAACACAATAATATACTTTTGATATTTCTGTCAAAAAATGTAAATTTGCAGCATGGCACCATAGTTCAATGGATAGAATAGAGGTTTCCGGAGCCTTTGATGCAAGTTCGAGTCTTGCTGGTGCTACAAAAAAGTAGGAAGTACAGTAACCAATGAAAGCAAAACCAACCCAATATACACGTAATCCATTCACTTTTTTTGCCTGTCTGATTTTTCTCATAACAATGATAAGTTGCCAAAATGAAAAACAAACCCAAAAGCAGGTCAAACTTACTCATAAAGATAGTGTTGAAAGAGGATTAAACCGAATACCCTTGCTACAACAATCACAAATATCTTTACAACATTACATGCCCCGTGCTACCTACGATGGCAACTGGCAATTACTCGTGCAGGATTTAGCGGAAGCTCGGCGTAAAAATAAAGAAATACAAATGGAAGCTTCCCAAAATAATGACCCACAAGCGCATCTCCTCGGTGTGGATATGACACAAGTAATGTCCGCATATAATAAAAAAATTGCAGAAGAGATTAAAAATTATGACCCTGAAACAAGAGCAAAATTTTTTAGGTCCTTAGATAGCCTTAATCGCTTGCCATAATAAAGCTTTTTTAGCTTTGCACCGTTTTTGAAACAGCATTATTAAAACGTAATTCCTAATATACGATATGGACATAATTCCTTTTTTACACATTGTAAATGAGCAAGATCCTTTGGACTCTTTTTTTTCTGAAACCCTTTTTCATGACGAAGAAACAGAAAAAATGTCAGCCATTCCTGACGAGATTTCTATTTTACCTTTGCGCAACACAGTACTTATGCCTAACGTTACTCTACCTATTACTGTGGGTAGAGAAAAATCTTTACGTTTAGTCAAGGATGCAGAGAAAAATAAAAGCTGGATAGGTGTCGTTTCACAAAAAAATGACGTAGAAAATCCTGGATACGAACATCTACATACTACTGGCACACTATCTAAAATTGTACGGGTTCTACGCTTGCCTAATGGAAATACTACAATCATTATCAAAGGTGTACACAGGTTCAAAATTGAGGAGTTCATAGCTGATGAACCTTATTTCAAAGCAAAGGGGATATTACTCAAAGATACTCCCATAGATGAAAAAGAAGCTGCCGCACTAATGTTAAATATCCGAGATACAGCCTACCAAATTATTCAACTCTCACCGAATATCCCCAAAGAAGCAGAAAAATTTATTGCACAAATTCAGCACTTATCTGTACTAACACATATTATTGCTAATGTTTTATCTATTCCTGTGGAAGATAAACAGGAAATGTTAGAAACTGACAACCTTGCCGAGCGAGCTAAAATCCTATTAGTTTTTTTAAGAAAAGAACTTGAAGTATTAAAGGTGGCTAATGAAATTCATACCAAAGTACAGGGTGATATTGAACAACATCAACGTGATTTTTATCTACGCCAGCAACTTAAGACCATTCAAGAGGAGCTAGGTGAAAATTTTGCAGAGGAGGAAATTGAAAAACTTCGCGAACGTGGTAAAAGTAAAAAATGGAGCGCCAAAGTTCAAGAAGTGTTTGAAAAAGAACTCAACAAACTCTCTCGTATGAATCCCGCTTCACCTGATTATACCGTAGCACAAAATTATATTGACACGCTTTTAGAACTACCTTGGAACGAGTATACCAAAGATAAGTTTAATCTCAAACAAGCTCGGCAGATATTAGATAAAGACCATTTTGGGCTAGAAAAGGTAAAAGAACGCATATTAGAATACTTAGCCGTTCTCAAACTTAAAGCCGATATGAAAGCCCCAATTTTATGCCTTTACGGACCTCCAGGGGTAGGAAAGACCTCCTTAGGGGCTTCTATTGCCAAAGCGCTGGGCAGAAAATTTGTTCGCATGTCTTTAGGTGGGCTACATGATGAAGCCGAGATTCGCGGACACAGACGCACTTATATAGGGGCTATGCCTGGGCGAATTTTACAAAATATCAAAAAAGCAAAAAGTAGTAATCCTGTTTTTATGCTGGACGAAATAGACAAAATCAACAACTCTTTTCGTGGCGACCCATCCTCTGCTCTTTTAGAAGTGCTTGACCCCGAGCAAAACCATAGTTTTAATGACAATTATGTAGAATTAGATTATGACCTATCCAAAGTTTTATTTATTGCCACAGCTAACTCATTAGATAGCATTCAGCCCGCACTTAGGGATAGAATGGAGGTCATTGAAATTAACGGCTATACATTAGAAGAGAAAATACAAATTGCACAAAATCATCTTATCCCCAAACAGATTAAAGAAAATGGACTAAAAAAGTCCCAAATCAAACTCTCTGACCAATTAGTAGGCTATATTATTGAGCATTATACCAAAGAGTCAGGGGTAAGGACACTTAACCGATGTTTAGCTGCTATGTGCAGGTATGTAGCTAAGCATGTTGCTTCAGGCGAACCCATACAATCCAAATTAACCGAAGAAGATGTTATTGCTGCACTGGGGCAACCTCGTTTTGAAAACGATTTATATGCCGAAGTAGATATACCTGGCGTAATGGTAGGATTAGCTTGGACGCCCGTAGGTGGAGATATTTTGTTTATTGAGGTTTCATTAAGCAAGGGTACAGGTAAGCTTTCTATTACAGGTCAGTTAGGGGAGGTCATGAAGGAGTCTGCGAATGTAGCTTTGGCTTACATACGTACTCATGCAGAGGAACTAAAAATTCCTTATGAGGACTTTTCAAACTATGATGTTCATATTCATGTACCTGAGGGGGCTGTACCCAAAGACGGACCTTCTGCGGGAATTACGATGTTAAGTGCTTTGGTTTCTGCTTTCACCAAGCGTACTGCGCGTCCTTATGTAGCAATGACAGGTGAAATCACTTTGCGAGGTAAGGTTCTACCTGTTGGTGGAATTAAAGAAAAAATTCTTGCTGCCAAACGTGCGGGTATAAAGGAAATTATTCTTTGTGATAAAAACAAACGGGATATAAGTGAAATAGCACCTCATTATCTTGAAGGTCTGACTTTTCATTATGTAGAAAACATGATGCAGGTTCTTGACCTTGCTTTGAAAAAAATTGTTGTACCTACACAAAGTAAAAATACGCATGTTTAAGTGTGTATCTAAATGATATTTTATTTCTTTGGGCGTGCCCCTCGCTGCGCTCGGGTCGGCGTGCTACGGGCTGCGCTGCGCTTCGGTGCTGCGCACCGTGCTACCGCACGCCCTTCGCATGCCTCACGCATACAGCAAGTATGCTAAGCCCACTTATACAAAATCTAACCTCGTAAGTACATGAAAATGAACACTAAACAAAGTTAAAACATATTTTAACCCTGTAAAACGTTGAAAATCAAATTAAAGTAAGGTAAAGTTTGTGTATTCAAAGTTAAACTATTTTGTAAATTCCATGTATTCAAGGTTTAACCTTGTACATGGTTGAAAAGCAATACAAAACAAGATAAAACGAATTCAAATCAAGCAAGGTAAAAAATTTTAACCTTGTAAGTATTTGATAATCAATCTTAAACAAGATAAAACAACGATATGTCTAAAAAGAAGGTAAAACATCCCAAGGTTGCTGCGTGAGGCATGCGGAGGGTGCGTCAGCAGTGCGTAGCGCAAGCGTAGCACCGAAGCGATAGCGAAGCCCGCAGCACGCCGACCCGAGCGCAGCGAGGGACACGCCCAAAAAAACCGTTTTCAAATCATCTGTTCTTATCATAACTTAATAATAGCCATTTTGTTTTAACTTTGCATGTATGAAATTCTCTCAATATCCTTACGAAAGACCTGATATCTCTTCCCTGGAAGAAAAATTTTTCAGTACTGTCAAAAAAATTAAAAGAGAACTTGTCATTCGTGATATCGTCAAGTGCGTAGATGAACTTAACCAACTTCGCAAACAGTTTGAAACTATGGCGACCTTAGCCTCCATTCGTTACACATTAGACACCCAAAACCCTCAATATCAAGCAGAACAAGATTTTTTTGATGTACATTATCCCATTTATCAAAGTTGGCTAGTAGAATTTTACAAGATGGTATGGACTCATCCTTCTTTATACGAGTTTAAATCTGAATACGGATGGCAATTTATTAAATTAGCAGACTGTGCTATTCGCTGCTTTAATAAAAATATTGTTGATGACCTTAAACAAGAAAATCAATTAGTAAGCGAATACACTAAACTCATTGCCTCCGCAAAGATAGAATTTGAAGGTAAAACCTATAACTTAACAGGATTAGTACCTTTTATGCAGGACGTTAATAGAGATAGGCGTTTGCGCGCGCATCAGGCTTATCTTTCATTTTTTGTACAACAAGCACACAAATTAGATGAGTTATTTGATACCTTAGTGAAATTGCGCACAACAATAGCTCAAAAATTAGGTTTTGAAAATTATGTCCGATTAGGATATTTAAGGCTCTCACGCGTAGACTACACAGACCAAGAAGTGGCACGTTACCGTGAGTATATTCGTAAATATGTAGTCCCTATTGCTCAGATACTACAAGAACGCAAACGTAAAAGGCTGCATTTAGACAAACTCTATTTTTATGATGAAAAGTTGAAGTTTAACTCTGGCAATCCTACTCCCAAAGGCGACCCTCAATGGATACTGCAACAAGGTAAAACAATGTATCAAGAGTTATCTCCTGAAACAGCCGAGTTCTTTACATTTATGCAAGAAAATGAGCTAATGGACGTCATTAACCGAGAAGGAAAAGCATCAGGTGGATATTGTACTTATTTAAGTGCGTATAAGGCGCCATATATTTTTTCTAACTTTAATGGTACAGCGCATGATGTAGAAGTCCTTACTCATGAAGCAGGGCATGCCTTTCAAATGTATTGTAGCCGAGAACAGCCTTTACCTGAATACTATATGCCAACGTACGAAGCTTGTGAAATTCATTCTATGGGCATGGAGTTTATTACTTGGAAATGGATGGAGCTTTTTTTCAAAGAAGACACAGAAAAGTTCAAATTTGACCATATCAGCAGTGCTTTGACTTTTTTACCGTATAGTACTATGGTAGATGAATTTCAGCATATTATCTACCAAAATCCAAATTATACGCCCCAAGAACGCAAACAGGTATGGCAAACATTAGAAAAAAAGTATCTTCCGTATCGTGATTATGCAGATTTACCTTTTGCTTCTCAAGGGGGAATTTGGCAAGCACAAAGTCATATTTATGCAAATCCTTTCTATTACATAGACTATGCTTTGGCACAAATTTGTGCGTTGCAGTATTGGAGGTGGTACCAGGAACAACCCGAAGCAGCATGGCAAAGCTATCTGACCTTATGTAAAGCGGGTGGAAGTAAATCTTTTTTGGAGTTGTTAGAATTAGGGGGTTTATCTTCACCATTTGATGAAGATACTGTTCGATCTGTTGTAGAGCATGCGTATCAGTGGTTAGACCAAATAGATGATAGTAAATTCTAAATGTAGTTTGTTGTAAGCCTGCTTATTCTATCAAGCAATTTTGATATCTGATTTGCGATATAGATTTTATTTTTTGGGCGTGTCCCTCGCTGCGCTCGGGTCGGCGTGCTGCGGGCTGCGCTATCGCTTCGGTGCTTCGCACTGCTGACGCACCCTCCGCATGCCTCACGCAAGCTGCCTTTGGACGTTTTACCTTGTTTTTATACATATCCTTGCTTTACCTTGTTTGATGTTCATTATCAAACACTTGTAAGGTCGAAATTTTTTACCTTGTTTCAAGTGCGCTTACTTTATCTTGTTTTGTATTGATTATCAAGCGTGTACAAGGTTAAACCTTGAATACATGGACTTTTGATAAACCTTTAACTTTGAATACGCAAGTTTTACCTTGTTTTATATTGATTTTCAATGATTTACAAGGTTAAAATTGAATTTTATCTTGTTTATAGTTCATTTTCAGATACTTACAAGGTTAAGTTTTGAATAAATAGACTTAGTTTATTGGCAGCTTGCGTGAGGCATGCGGAGGGCAAGCCGTCAGGCTTGGTGCGAAGCCCCTCGCTCACGCTTTCACTCTTGCCCAGGGGGTGGGCGGGTGGGGGCGTAGCACCGTTAGCCCGTAGCACGCCGACCTTGTGGGCTATATGCGCAGCATAACGCCCACAAGGACACGCCCAAAGAATCCTCATATAAGTACATACACATCCTTGTATCGCATGAAGTAAACAGCTAAAAGTCAATTTATTAGATAAAAGAGTATTCTGTGGGCATTCTTTACTTGTGTTGCCAAAAATGCTTTACTTCTCATTGAAAATAATCAAAGTGCAGATTTCAAATATGGGGTAGTGTATTGTAGTGGAGATATTCTTTAACTTTGCTGTATGACATTGTTTAATGTTGGCGATAAAGTAGCCTTAATTCATGAAAAATCCGCAGGAATAGTAACAAAGGTGCAAGAAAACTTGGTTACCGTGTATATTGAGGATATGGACATGGATATTGAAATAGATGCTAAGCTGATTATGTTAATAGAAAAATCACCTACAAACGCAATACAAGCATACAATAAAACACAAAACATTGTACAAGAACAACAAAATGAGGATATTACTAAAAAAATCAATACTCTTATAGAGTTGGGGATAGGTTACCAAACTAGTGATGTAAAAAAACCTAAAAAGCAGCCCAATCTACCCACAGAGATAGATTTACATTGGGAAGTACTTCAAAAATCTAATCCAACTTATGCTAATATATCCGAAACCGACACAGATGAGATATTTAGAATACAACGATTAGAATTTGAAAATTTCTTTTTACAGGCTTTGATACACAATTTGAATATGATTACAATCATACATGGCATAGGTTCAGGTAAATTAAGGGAGTACATTCATGCCTATATTAAAAGGCACGAAAAAAACGTTGACTCCTATCAAATAATCAATGATGGTGGGGTTACACAAATCATTTTTAAGGTAACGTAAAGATGATAAGCTTAGATTTTTATTTTAATTTTTTGGGCGTGTCCCTTCGCTGCGCTCGGGTCGGCGTGCTGCGGGCTGCGCTATCGCTTCGGTGCTTCGCACTGCTGACGCACCCTCCGCATGCCTCACGCAAGCTGCGTTTGCATGTTTTACCCTGTTTTTGTACATATCTTTGCTTTATCTTATTTAATCTTGATTATCAAATACTTACAAGGTTAAAATTTTTTATCCTGTTTTAATTACGCTCGTTTTATCTTGTTTTGTATTCATTTTCAAGCATGTACAAGGTTAGACCTTAAATATACGGACTTCTCTTGTATAAATGTACTTACTTTACTGACAGCGTTTTTACTTACTTTGATATTACAATCGCTATAAATTTGTATTTTTGTAAGGATGGATATAGATGTAGAAGCATTAAAAAAACGTTTCAATATCATTGGTAATGCGCCTATGCTCATTCATGCTTTGCGCACAGCAGCGCAAGTAGCTTCTACGGATGTATCTGTACTCATACTCGGTGAGAGTGGTACGGGTAAAGAAGTGTTTTCTAAAATTATTCACCAGCTTAGCCACAGAAAAAACTATCCTTTCATTGCTGTTAATTGTGGTGCTATTCCCGAAGGAACTATTGACTCCGAACTTTTTGGACATGAAAAGGGTGCTTTTACAGGTGCCGTAGAGTCACGCAAAGGGTATTTCGAAACAGCTAATGGTGGAACTATTTTTTTAGATGAAATTGGCGAAATGCCTCTCATGACCCAAGCTAGATTACTTAGAGTATTAGAAAATGGGGAGTTTATTCGTGTAGGCAGTAGCAAAATCCAAAAGACAAACGTACGCATCGTAGCCGCTACTAATGTGATGCTTACCCAAGCCATTGAAAAAAAACAATTTCGTGAAGACTTATACTACCGTTTGAATACAGTACCTTTATACATTCCCCCTTTACGCCAACGCGGTGAGGATATCATTGAACTTTTTAGATACTTTGCCTACGAATTTGCCTTAAAACACAATCGTACAACGGCTCTCCGTTTAGAAGAAGACGCTAAACCCATACTGCTTAAATATACTTGGAAAGGAAATGTCCGAGAATTGCGCAATATAGTAGAGCAAATGACTATTCTTGTACCTGATAATCATGTCTCTGCAGAGGTATTATCCCAATATCTTGATGCTAACAGCATAAAAAATACTCCTGTATCTGGTCTTCCTTCCCTGGCAACCGACAACTCAAATAGTAAAGACTTTTACACAGAACGAGAGATTCTGTACAAAGTTTTATTTGACCTCAAAAAAGATGTTAATGATCTCAAAAAAGTAGTTTCGCAACTACTACAAAACCGAACAGACATTCCTACTGCCAACATTCCTAATTTATTTCTTAAAACCAAAGATATCTCCACTTCTCTCACTGATGCCGATACTTTTCACGATTTTTCTATTATTGAACAAGAAGCACAGCCTGTGCAAGAAGAGTCTCTCTCATTAGAGCAGAAAGAAATTGCTACTATTATTGCTGCGTTGAAAAAGCACCATCATAATAGGCGAAAGGCTGCTCAAGAATTAGGCATATCGGAACGGACTTTATACAGAAAAATCAAACAATATAATTTAGATGAGTGAGAGTATACTAACTAAGTCCATTCTCTTCTACACAAGCCAAAATCACAATAGCTAAATTTTAATTGTTTTTTTGGGTGTGTTTTGTGGGCATGAGCGCAGCGAAGTGCCCAAAAGGACACATCTAAAATAAAAAAATTACCTATTTTTGCCATAATGGTAGACAGAAGCATAATGCCTGCGGTTCAACCGCTTAAAGAAATCCGTTTTCCTATTTTAATCCAAAAGCAGCTCAATAATAAAGTCCCTGTATTTTTTATTCAACAAGGAAATGTACCTATTTTACAAATTAGTGTAGTATTTTACGCAGGAAATACCGCCAGCACTGCAAAACACATACCTATTGCGGCAAATGCCCTTATTGCCGAAGGAACAGCCCACAAAACCAGCCAAGAAATTTTTGATGCACTAGATTTCTACGGAGCTTATCTACAAACTTACTGCGCTAATGAAATTGCAGATGTTTCTCTCTACACTTCGGTTAAGCACTTAGAAAAAGTTTTGCCTATTCTTTATGAAGTAGTTACCGAACCTGCTTATCCCGAATCCGAAATTCAATTATGGAAACAACGCCATATTGAACAGCTCAAAGTAAATAAACAAAAAACTTCTTATTTGGCAGGTAATACCTTCAAACAAGCTCTATATCCCCAGCATCCCTATGGATATGTAATGGATGAACAAGATTATAACACCGTTCATCAACCTGAACTCATACAGTTCCATAAAAATGCATATATTCCTGAGAACAGCTTTATTTTAGTTTCAGGAGATGAGTATGATATAGACAAGGTCTTAAAGTGGCTCAACCAATATTGGGGGTATACATCAGGCAAATATTTTCAAAAACCTGCTATTACTTTGCCCCAAGCTCAACAAGGAGTTATTCATGTACCTAAATCCGATGCTATGCAAGCAAGTCTGCGTATCGGGGCGCGCATGATTCACCACGCTCATCCTGATTATTTAAGCTTAAAAGTATTGATTACTCTGTATGGTGGCTACTTCGGTTCCCGTTTAATGAGCAATTTACGTGAGGAAAGAGGTTATACTTATGGCATATATGCCTCTTTGATAGGATTAAAACAAGATAGTTATCTCAGTATAAGTGCAGATGTAGGGATATCTGTAGCTAATGATGCTATTGAGCAGATAAAAATAGAAGCCGAGAAACTTTGTAATGAACCTATTAGTCAAGATGAGTTAGAAATAGTTAAAAATTACATGTTAGGACAACTCACAGGAGATTTTGAAACCGCTTTTAATACCGCAGACTATTACAAGAGTTTAATTACCCTCGGATACGATACGCAGCATCTGTATCAGTTTGTAGACACTATCAAGCAAATTACTGTGCAGGACTTGCACAACCTTGCTCAACTTTATCTTGACCCTACTCAATGGCTATATGTCAAAGCAGGAGGATAAATAAAAAAGCATACCTAAATGAAAAAGGAAATTGTACCTATTGTAGAGTCAATCATTTTTTCTTCTGAAAATCCTGTAAAACTGGAGGATATACTCAAGCTTTTGCAGAACAAAGACTTATTCAGCTTAGAGGTAAATCTGACCGATATTACAGATACCATAGCTACTCTTATGCATCGTTATCAGGGCGATGAATACGGTTTTGAGCTTATTAACATTGCAGAGGGTTATCAATTTGTATCTAAGGCAAAGTATTCTACATTTGTTAAGGAAGCTTTGCTAATTCGCAATCGGAAGAAGCTTTCGCAAGCGGCAATGGAGTGTTTAGCTATTATTGCTTATCGTCAGCCTGTAACCAAAGCCGATGTTGAGTTTATTCGTGGAGTAAATTCGGATTATGCTATACAAAAGTTGTTAGAAAAAAACTTGATTGTGATATTAGGCAAGTCAGATTTACCAGGCAGACCTCTTTTATATGGGACATCTTCATTTTTTTTGGAATACTTGGGCATAAAAAGCCTTAGTCAGTTACCCAAGCTTCCTGATATTGATGAAGTTAGCGCCTTTTCTTTACCTGGAATGGATATACTACCTGATGAATAGGAAAACTCCTTTTGTAATTTGAATAAAATGTTCCTTCATTTTTTTCTTTTGTAGATAATTTACATAAAATATGTGGTTTATTGCGTTGAATGTTTTATTTTTACCCCCCTTAAGATTTTCATGATTGTCTACCCAAACTGTAAAATTAACATTGGACTTCGTATTTTAGATAAACGCAGTGATGGATATCATAATATAGAAACAATTTGCGTTCCTATATCTTGGCATGATATTTTAGAGGTCTTACCCTGCTCCGAACTAATATTTAGTTATCAAGGATTGACCATAAGTGGAAAATCTGACCAAAATTTGTGTGTAAAGGCTTTTCAATTGCTGCAAAAAGATTATCCTCAACAAGTAAAAGGTGCATATATACATTTGCACAAGCGTATTCCTATGGGTGCAGGTTTAGGAGGAGGCAGCGCAGATGCCGCATATGCCCTAGTTGCACTCAATAAACTGTATCACTTGCAATTAAATACCTCAGATCTATTAAAATATGCACAACTTTTGGGGTCAGATGTACCACTGTTCCTACACAATACCGCCCAGTTCTGTTACGAAAAAGGAGAAAAAACACGTTCTATCAATCTATTCATCCCTTATCCCATTATAGTGATATATCCTGCTATCTATTCAGACACTCGGTTAGCATATCAAAGTATAATCTATCAAAATCATGAGGGCAAAAGTCTACTTAATGATATTACTACGTTGCCCATTGAAAAATGGAGAGAGTACATACATAACGATTTTGAAGTTTCAGTAGGGAAAGAGTACGCGCAAATCATAGAAGTGAAAAATAAAATGTATGCTTATGGTGCTTTATATGCTAGTATGAGCGGAAGTGGATCTGCCGTCTATGGTATATTTCAGGATCTGAAAAGCATTAAAAAAATTATCCGAGAGATACCCAAAGAGTATCTTTATCATATTCAAATGAAGGGTTATATTAACTCTTGCTCATAGACTGACGAACCTAAGCTATTTAAGCAAACAGCGATACTCAAAGGGTTAAGGGTTAATTTTTTGGGCGTGTCCTTGTGGCGTTACGCTGCGCGTATGCCACAAGGTCGGCGTGCTACGGGCTAACGGTGCTACGCCCCACCCGCCCACCCCCTGGTTATGGGGTTAAGGGCGTGTGCGAGGGGCTTCGCACCAAGCCTGACGGCTTGCCCTCCGCATGCCTCACGCAAGCGGTAAGTACACTAATCCCACTTATTCAAAGCTTAATCTTGTAAGTATCTGAAAATGAACATTAAACAAGGTCAAAATATATTTTTACCTTGTAAACATTTGAAAATCAATTCAAAATAAGGTAAAAATTGCGTATCCAAGGTTAAAACGCTCTGTAAAGTCCATGTATTTAAGGTTTAACCTTGTAAATAATTGAAAATCAAAACAAGGTAAAGTAACAACATTTGAAACAAAGTAAAAAATTTTAATCTTGTAAGTGTTTGATAGTCAATATCAAATAAAGTAAAGATATGGCTAAAAACAAGGTAAAACGTCAAAAGGCTGATGCGTGAGGCATGCGGAGGGTGCGTAAGCAGTGCGAAGCACCGAAGCGATAGCGCAGCCCGCAGCACGCCGACCCGAGCGCAGCGAGGGACACGCCAATATAAATTTACATTACATCTTCCGTACAGTTTTTGTAAAATACGTTCAAACTCATACGTTTATACATCATACTGAAAAAGCAAATAATTCCTATTTTTGCACTAATGACGAAGGAAGAGATTATTGCAGGTTTTAATCCCAACCATCTGGCTACTGAAGGTGCTCAAATTTTTGGCTTACCCTTTAATGAGTCGCAATCTGATTTAATCCTTGTACCTGTACCTTGGGATGCCACAGTTTCTTATCGTTCTGGTACGCACAAAGCCCCTGAAGCCATTTTTGAAGCCTCTTTTCAAGTAGACCTGTTAGATAGAACCTTTGGAGATTTTTGGAAAAAAGGAATATATCTGCGTCCCGCCACCCAAGAGTGGCAAAAAATCAATCAAGAAACTCGTAAAAAATGCGAAAGTGTTATTAAACACTTGGCAAAAGGTAAATCCATCAAAACAGGCAGCAGATATGAAAAAATTCTACAAGAAATTAACCAAACATGCGAGCAACTTCATGAATGGGTTGAAAGAGAAACCTTACAACTACTCAAACAAGGTAAAAGGGTCGGTTTAGTAGGGGGCGATCACAGCACACCACTCGGATTTATCCGTGCTTTGAGTAAAATACATCAAAATTTCGCTATTTTGCAGATAGACGCCCACGCGGACCTGCGCAAAGCTTACGAAAGTTTTACTTATTCGCACGCCTCAATTATGTACAACGCATTGATGATACCAAGCGTGAGCCTTCTAGTTCAAGTAGGTATTAGAGATTTTTGCCAAGAGGAGATGAACATTATTCAAGAACATGCTCGCGTACACACTTTTTTTGATGAAGATATCAAAAACGGATTGTATCAAGGTAAAACATGGCTCCAATACTGCGATGAAATTATTTCGTATCTACCTGAAAAAGTCTATATCAGCTTTGATATTGATGGTCTCAACCCAGGATTATGTCCAAACACTGGAACACCAGTACCCGGCGGACTTGACTTTGAACAAGTAGTCTTTCTGTTCAAAAGACTCAAAGAAGCAAATAAACAAATTATAGGCTTTGACCTCAATGAGGTAGTCCCTTCAAAAAATGAATGGGATAGTATAGTAGGCGCAAGAATACTGTTCAAACTATGCGGGTTGGCTTTAAGCTAAGTTGATTTAATAAAACACTATGGCAACGCAAGCAGTACATGAGCAGCTAAAAGCAAAATATCTCAAACGTCTATACATCAATGGAATTTTATTGTTTTTTTCTTTATTTTCAGGGATATTAGGTTTTGCTTTGCTAGAAGGATATTCATGGTTAGATGCTATCTACATGACCATTATAACGCTTTCTACTGTAGGGTATGGCGAGGTAGAAAAATTAAGTGAACATGGAAAGTTATTTGCGTCCATTTTTATTGTAATGAATATAGGTATTTTTGCGTATGCTTTATCAACTATTGTAAGTTTTATAGCAGGGGGGGAGTTTATCTCATTTTTCAAAGATTACAAAAACCTCAGAAAAGTAAATATGTTACAAAATCATGTTATTGTTTGTGGTTATGGCAGAAATGGCTTACAAGTCTGCGTAGAATTAGAAAAAGCAGGCCAGCCTTTTGTGGTTATAGAGAGTTCTGAAAAGGTCATTCAGAAACTTCAGGAGGAGCAGAAACTTTATATTCAAGGAAATGCCACCGATGAAGAGATACTCAAACAAGCTCGTATTGATACTGCAAAGGCTATTATTACCACTTTACCTGAAGATGCGGAGAATGTTTTTGTAGTATTAACGGCTCGCTATTTACGAAAGGATATTCTGATTATAAGCAGAGCTTCTCGCGAAAATTCCGAAGCTAAATTAAAGCGGGCAGGAGCGGATAACGTGATTATGCCTGAACGTATTGGTGGTACGCAAATGGCATCTTTGGTCGTAAAGCCCGATATATTAGAATTTATCGCACACTTGTCAGGACAAGATAATAATATCGGATTGGAAGAGATAGATGCTAATCTTTTACCCGAAGAGTTACATCATCGGTCTATTAAAGAGTTGAACGTGCGCAGACAAACAGGAGCGCATATTATTGCTATACGTACTGAAACGGGAGACTATGTTATCAATCCTGACCCTGAAACTCTTATTCAAAAAGGAAAAAAATTGATTCTTTTGGGTACAAAAGAGGAACTAAAAAAAGCAAGAGATTTACTGCTCAACAACATAATTTAACTCTTTGCGATGGCTTTGAATGTGTTAAATTAGCTAAAACACAGTTTTGATTTTTTATTTTTTGGGCGTGTCCCTTCGCTGCGCTTCGGGTCGGGCTACTGCGCACTACGCGTTCGCTTCGGTGCTTCGCACTGCCTGACGGCATGCTCCGTATCCCTCACGCAAGCTGCGTTTTGATACTTTACCTTGTTTGCATACACGCGTTTGCTTTACCTTGTTTAAGTTTGATTATCAAGCAGTTGCAAGATTAAAATTTTTTACCTTTTTTGAACCGTGTTTGTTTTATCTTGTTTTGTATTGATTTTCAAACATGTACAATGTTAAACCTTGAATGCATGGACTTTTGATAACCCTTTAACCCTGAATCTGCCAGCTTTACCTTATTTTGAATTGATTTTCAAGGCTTTACAAGGTTAAAATTAAATTTTACTTTGTTTAGTTTTGATTTTCAGACACTTACAGAGTTAAGATTTGAATAGGTGGATTTAGTTTAATAGCTGCTGCGTGAGGCATGCGGAGGGTGCGTCAGCAGTGCGGAGCGCAGCGAAGCACCGCAGCGATAGCGTAGCCCGTAGCACGCCGACCCGAGCGCAGCGAGGGACACGCCCAAAAAGACAAATGATTAAAATGTGTCTTCATAAATCCGTAAATATTGAATACATTTGCTAAGCAATGCCCTACATTCCTGTTACTACATCTGATCCATCGGTTAAAATTGGTTTATGGCAAACAACAGAAACCGAAGAGGAACTCTATAATTTACTTACTCTCACCAAAAGAGAAGAGGAGGCTTTTTCAAGATGTAATAGTAAAAAAAGGCGCTTGCAGTGGCTTTCCAGCCGATGCTGTTTGAAAGAAACTCTATCTACTAAACAATTCGTAGAAATGCTTAGCGACGAACATGGAAAACCCTATATCTATCCTACAACCCATCATATATCTATTTCTCATAGTCAAGAGATGTCTGCGGCCATTACTTGTAATACCTACAGCGTAGGCATAGATATTCAAAAAATGCGGATAGTATCAATAGACTTAGCCAGAAAATATATGTCAGAGAGTGAATTGATAGAGGAGAGTAAAAAACATAAGTATTTTATTCGTAATGTAGTTTGGTCAGTTAAAGAAGCAGCATATAAGTGCCGAGGTAAAAAAGACATCTACCTCAAAGAGAATATACGTGTACTGAATATACAAAGCTTAATAGAAGATGATGCGGCAAACGTGGTTATCTATCCACAAGATGGTAATCCTGTTTTTTATATCGTGGAGTATGCTTTTTATGGGAACTATGTGTATGCTTATTGCATCGCAAGCAATGAGTATGATTGATAATTAATACTTTTGATAAATTCTAATTCTCTTTTTTGGGCGTGTCCTTGCCCACGGCTCGCTGCGCTCGTGTGGGCAAGGTCGGCGTGCTACGGGCTAACGGTGCTGCGCCCCACCCGCCCAACCCCTGGTTATGGGGTTAAGAGCGTGTGCGAGTGGGCTTCGCACCGTGCTACCGCACGCCCTCCGCATGCCTCACGCAAGCGGCATGCAGACTAATCCCACTTATACAAAACTTTATCTTGTAAGTACTTGAAAATAAATGGCAAACAAGGTTAAAATATATTTTAACCTTGCAAAAATCTGAAAATGAGTGCAAAACAAAGTAAATTTAATCAACGTTGAAGGGGCGTATATAAAGTCTATGTATTCAAGATTTAACCTTGTGCCTACTTGAAAATCAATACAAAACAAGATAAAACAAACGTAGTTAAAACAAAGTAAAAAATCTTAACCTTGTAAGCAGTTGATAATCAAGATTAAACAGGGTAAAGTATGCGCATGTATAAAAATGAGGTAAAACATCTAAAAGCAGCGTGCGTGAGGCATGCGGAGGGTGCGTCAGCAGTGCGGAGCGCAGCGAAGCACCGAAGCGATAGCGCAGCCCGCAGCACGCCGACCCGAGCGCAGCGAAGGGACACGCCCAAAATATCAAAAAACTTAATCTGTAAAAAATCCTGCTTTTGTTATATCAATTCTATTTCATAGTTTTAAGTCATGAATGCACAATCAAGTTACATAGAAGCAAACAAAAAAAGAATGCTGAACGAGTTATTAGAATTGTTACGAATTCCGAGCGTAAGTGCAGACCCAAAGTATAAAAATGAGGTAAAGCGCACCGCAGAGTGGGTTGCCACCGCTCTGACCAAAGTAGGTGTAAATTATGTAGAAATATGTCCTACTGAGGGACATCCTATTGTTTATGCCGAACACATTACTGACCCCAATGCCCCCACAGTATTGTGTTACGGACATTATGATGTACAACCCCCTGACCCATTAGAACTTTGGGAGTCACCTCCTTTTGAACCTGTCATCAAAGATGAAAAAATTTATGCTCGCGGCGCCGCAGATGATAAAGGACAATTTTATATGCACATCAAAGCATTCGAAGTGATGAAAAATACTACGGGTATTCCCTGTAACATAAAATTTTTGATTGAAGGCGAGGAAGAAGTAGGTTCAGAGAATTTATATCGGTTTGTAAAAAACAATGCACAAAAGCTTAAAGCGGATATTGTTCTTATATCGGATACGCATATTATCGCTAACGATATACCCTCTATTGAATATGGATTACGCGGACTTTCTTACATGGAAGTAGAGGTTACAGGACCTAATAGAGATTTACATTCGGGATTATTTGGGGGTGCTGTGGATAATCCTATCAACGTGCTTTGTACAATGATAGCTTCTCTTAAAGACGAAAACAATCGCATAACTATACCTGGTTTTTATGACAAAGTAGTAGATTTGAGTGATGAGGAGCGGGCGTTTATCAATCAAGCACCGTTTAATCATCAGGAGTACTGTAAAGCTTTAGGCATTGCCGATACTAATGGAGAGAAAGGATATACAGTATTAGAACAGACTTCTATCCGACCTACGTTAGATGTTAATGGAATATGGGGGGGATATACAGGGGAAGGTGCTAAAACTGTTTTACCTTCTAAGGCATACGCTAAAATTTCCATGCGTTTAGTACCCAATCAAGATCCTGACGAGATTAGCCAATTATTTGAAAAGCATTTTATTAGCATAGCACCCAAGACGGTCAAGGTTAAAGTGAGTTATCATCATGGTGGTTATCCTGCGGTTACTCCAATAGACAGTGTAGGTTTTCAAGCTGCAAGCAAAGCTATGGAAAATACTTTTGGTAAGAAGCCTATTCCAACGCGAGGAGGGGGTTCTATTCCTATTGTAGCACTATTTGAGAGAGAGTTAGGAATTAAATCCGTTTTAATGGGTTTTGGGTTAGAGTCAGACGCAATACACAGCCCAAACGAACACTATGGAGTATTTAACTATTTCAAAGGTATAGAAACGATTCCTCTTTTTCATCAGTATTTTGCGGATTTATCTAAAGATAGATAGTTTTTGAAGAGTAGTTAGTTTTTGGGCGTGTCCTTGTGGGCGTTACGCTGCGCGTATGCCCACAAGGTCGGCGTGCTTCGGGCTACGCTGACGCTTCGGTGCTACGCTTCGCTACGCACTGCTGACGCACCCTCCGCATGCCTCACGCAGCAGCTTCTGAATGCTTTACCTTGTTTTTATACATGGGTTTGCTTTACCTTGTTTTACATTGATTATCAAATACTTAAAATGTTAAAAATTTTTACCTTGTTTTCAATATACTGACTTCATCTTACTCCATTTTCATTTTCAAACACTTATAAGGTTAAATCTTGAATACATGGACTTTACACGAACCTTAACCCTGAAATACAGATGTTTTACTTTGTTTTAGATTCGTTTTCAATAAGTTACAAGGTTAAAATTAAGTTTTACCTTGTTTAGTATTCATTTTCAAGTACTGACAAGATTACATTTTGTATAAGTGGGATTAGTATACTTGCAGCGTGCGTGAGGCATGCGAAGGGCAAGCCGTCAGGCTTGGTGCGAAGCCCCTCGCCCACGCTCTTAACCCCATAACCAGGGGGTGGGCGGGTGGGGCGCAGCACCGTCAGCCCGTAGCACGCCGACCCGAAGCGCAGCGAGGGACACGCCCAAAAAAA
>JANWVE010000002.1:0-2446 GCA_025057675.1 Bacteroidia bacterium | reverse complement strand
GGTGGGCGGGTGGGGCGCAGCACCGTCAGCCCGTAGCACGCCGACCCGAAGCGCAGCGAGGGACACGCCCAAAAAAATTAAAACTTAGCCTTTTAGACAGCTACTTATGCAAAAGGAAATAAATTTAATACATCATCATTTTAGATTTTACACAAACTACATATCTTTGTGTATGGGAAAAAAATCAATTCTTTACCTGCTGATATTCATCCTAATTACCTCTTGTTCAATTGTAGGGCAAAGCATCCATGAATTACAATCCCAATACTATCAGCAATATAAATTTAGCAGCGAGGAAGAGTACGATGCACTATATAACTTTCAAAAACAATCCCTATCTCAATATAACAAAAATGCAAGTTGTACCTTACAAAAACGAGTAATGGGATATTATCCTTACTGGCAAGGTACATATTATACTACTATGAACTATACCAGCCTGTCTTGCATAGCATATTTTTCGTACGAAGTCAATCCCAGTACGGGGAGTTATACTACCGTCCATTTTTGGAAAACTACTAATCTTATCCCGCAGGCACATGCAAACGGAGTAAAAGTCGTATTATGTGCTACCTTATTTGGTTCTAGTAACCTGACCACCTTTTTAAGTAATGCCTCCGCTAGACAAAGATGTATAGACAGTTTAGTTAGCCTAGTGCAGCTACGTAACGCTGATGGTGTGAATATTGATTTTGAAGGACTACCCAGTAGTCAAAAAACTAACTTTACCTCTTTTATGAATACATTAGCGAATGAATTTCATACCAAAATACCAGGTTCTATTGTGTCTATAGCTCTCCCTTCAGTGGATTGGAGTAATGCTTACGAAGTTGCTGCTATGACAAGCGTAGACGAATTTTATATCATGGGTTATGACTACTATTATAGTGGTTCAAGCACAGCAGGTCCTACGGGACTCTTGTATTATGGCTCTATATGGTACACTCAATGTGCTAGCAAATCTATCAATGACTATCTGATAAAAGGAATTCCTAAATCTAAGCTGCATTTAGCTGTACCTTATTATGGCTATGAGTGGGCTACCAGTAGTAACGCATTCAACGCCACTACAACAGGAACAGGCACAAGTAAAACATACGCAACAGCTAAAAGTAATGCTGCTTTATATGGCTATAATTATGAAAGCCAAAGTCAAAGTGCGTATTATATGTATAACTCAGGTGGGTGGAAACAATGCTGGTATGATGACTCCACGAGCTTATCTAAAAAGTATGATGTTGTTTTGCAGAGGGATATTGGGGGCATAGGGATATGGGCTTTAGGCTACCAAGGAAGTAATCCAGAATTAGATAATGCCATTAAAAACAAATTTTCTACTTGTGGTAGTGTCCCTTGCACTTACACTTTTTATGATATGGGTGGACCTAACGGAAACTACTTCAACAAAGAAAAATGGATTTACACTATAAACCCCAGTGGGTTGAACCAAGTGCAGCTTCAATTTACATCTTTTGACCTTGAAAATAATTATGACTACCTTAGAATATACGATGGTGCAGACACTACTATGCCCCTTTTGGCTAATCTAACAGGTAATACTCTACCTCCTATATATAACAGCTCTAATTTTGCACTGACCTTATATTTTACATCAGACAATGCTACGGTAAAACCAGGGTGGGTTGCTCAATGGACATGCTCTCCTGTAACTAATCTATCAAACAATAATTTACAAAATTCTCAAATTGTTGTATACCCTAACCCTGTTCAAGAAAGGTTATTTTTCTCATCTCCTGTACAAAAAATTAAGGTGATGGACTGCATGGGAAGATTGATAATAGAAAAAGGCACGGATACACAGATTTATCTGGGTGATATACCTTCGGGTGTATATCAAATCAGTCTCATCCATAATAATGATACTTATCAGCAAAAAGTGATAAAGTATTAAATAACCGAACTGAGTTTTGGATAAGTGTCTAATTACATTAAGCCATTTTTGTTTTACACAAACAAAGATTAAAATCTAAATTTTAATTTTTTGGGCGTGTCCTTATGGGCGTTTCGCTGCGCTCATGCCCACAAGGTCGGCGTGCTGCGGGCTGCGCTATCGCTGCGGTGCTACACTGCGCTTCGCACCGTGCTGACGCACGCCCTCCGCATGCCTCACGCAAGAAACGCTGCTACTAAACAAATTCCACCTAATCCAAGTTTAATCTTGTAAATAACTGAAAACAAGTATCAAACAAGGTAAAGCAAACGCAGGTATAAAAACCAGGTAAAACCTCAAAATCCAAGGTTAAATGCGTGAGGGGCATGCAGCATGCCCGCAAGGGCAGTACGTAGCGCAGCGAAGTACCGAAGCGAAGCGTAGTGCGGAATGCACCGACCCGAGCGTTAGCGAGGGGCACGCCCAAAATAAAAAAATTATTTGAAGTTAAAGCCTGCAAACCTACCTCTACCTCACTTAAAAGATTTGATTTTT
>JANWVE010000029.1:19241-21561 GCA_025057675.1 Bacteroidia bacterium | reverse complement strand
GCTTCGGTGCTTCGCTGCGCTCCGCACTGCTCACGCACCCTCCGCATGCCTCACGCAGCAGCCTTTGGATGTTTTACCTCATTTTTATACATACTTTTACTTTACCTTGTTTGATACTGATTATCAAGTATTTACAAGGTTAAAATCTTTTATCTTGTTTTAATTATAGTTATTTTATCTTGTTTTAGATTGATTATCAAACATTTACAAGGTTAAAATATATTTTTACCTTGTTTACTGTTGATATTGAGTTGCTTACAAGGTTAGGTTTGAATAAGTGGGATTAGCGTACTTTCCGTTTGCGTGAGGCATGCGGAGGGCAAGCCGTCAGGCTTGGTGCGAAGCCCCTCACCCATGCTCTTAACCCCATAACCAGGGGGTGGGCGGGTGGGGGCGCAGCACCGTCAGCCCGTAGCACGCCGACCTTGCCCACACGAGCGCAGCGAGACGTGGGCAAGGACACGCCCAAAAAACTAAAACTTAACCTTTGAAGAGGACTTTTTATGTAAATACACTGAGTCAGAAATCGCGTAGAAAATAAACAAAAATTATTATTTTTGAACAATGAAACATATCTCATTTTTATGCTTATTCTGTTTTTATAGCGTTATACACGCACAGGTAGTGCCTAACTCTATGGTTTTTATGAATACTAAAATCACTTTTACACCTAATGGAAAAGCAGAAGTACAAAAGTTCGTAAATACACTTGTACAATATAAAAAAAGTGTAAATTATACGGTACAACTTTGCCTAATGCATTTTCCTATTCTGGAAAGGGTATTAGCCCAAGAGCAAGTCCCTGATGATTTTAAGTATGTTTGCCTTCAAGAAAGTAAATTTAATCCTAATGCAGTTTCGCCATCGCAAGCGGTAGGATACTGGCAAATGAAACTCTCTACGGCAAAAGCAGTAGGGTTAATTGTAGATGAAAAGGTTGATGAGCGTAAGCACCTCATTCTTTCTACCCAAGCAGCATGCAGGTATGTGAAAATGGGATATGATATTTTTCATAACTGGATAGGAGGACTATTAGCGTATAATCAAGGGGGAGGAGGGGCTAAAAAACTCTTTCCGAGTAAATTCTATAACAAAAATGAGTTTGTTGTGGATAGTCAAACACCAACATATATTATTCATGCTATTGCTTACAAGGTAGCTTTTTCGGAAAAGATTAAAAACACAACTCCCGAAAAAACATTCCAACTTTCTAAACCCAAAGAAAATAATTCTTGGTATGAGTTCGCTAAACAACACAAAGTAGATGTAGATGAACTTAAAAAATACAATGCCTTTGTCAAAGAAGGACACTTTCTTAAAAACTATGTATATCTTATCCCACAAAAAGCGCAAACCTCTAAAATTGACGAAACTTTAATTACTAATCACCTACCTCAAAATAATAACCCATCTATCTTAGATAATCCTGATTTGGTAGTTATCCGAGATGAAAAAACAGCTCAGGAAGTTCGCAAGCAGAAATACGTATTCAAAGTCAATAAAATTAAAAGTAAGCAAGAAATCAACATAGGCGATACAGTGTTAGTAACCAGACCCAAAACGCAAAAGCCTGAATACCACATAGTGAAGAGTGGGGACACTCTTTCTGAAATTGCAGAGAAGTACCGAGTATCTGTATCGGAGTTAAAGAAACACAATCCAGGACTAACTAATGAAATTAAAATTGGGCAGAGAATAAGAATTCCCTAACTACTATCATCGTTTATCCTTAAATTTTTTCATTGTAGCAATAAAACTTTCGGGTTCTTGTGCGCCCACTTGGCTACCCACTAATTGCCCTTCTGGACTAAAAAACAAAATAGTAGGATACGCTTCTACTTTGTACTGTTGAACAATTTTAGGACCTTCGCCTTTTTCGCCATCTATTTTATAGGCAATGAAGTTTTTATTAGCATACTCACTCACTTGTGGGTTGGTAAATGTATTTTTAGACATCCATTTGCAGGGACCGCACCATACTGCATATACGTCCACGAAGAAAGGTTTTTTTTCAGATTTAGCCTTGGCTACTAGCTCATCCCATGTACCTTTGAAGAACTGTACACCTGCTTCTTGGGCACAAACGTCTTTCCAAAGGAGGGTTATTAAGAATACAGCTATTGATAATTTAGATAAGTTTTTCATATGTAGGATTGAGCTTGCAAAGTTACGAAAAATATGCCAACTTTTTGACTTTATAGGTTTTCAGTTTTATCTTGGGATTATTTAAGGATTTTTATTTCTGGGCGTGTCCTTGTGGGCGTTTCGCTGCGCTCATGCCCACAAGGTCGGCGTGCTACGGGCTAACGGTGCTACGCCC
>JANWVE010000029.1:0-18775 GCA_025057675.1 Bacteroidia bacterium | reverse complement strand
GGCGCAGCACCGAAGCGATAGCGCAGCCCGTAGCACGCCGACCTTGCCCACCTACGCGCAGCGTAACGTGGGCAAGGGCACGCCCAATAAAATAAAAAAATTATCCCTATTTCTTGGCAACTAACTCCGCCTGCGCTACTAACTCCGCAATATCAAATACTTGTGTTTGAATGTGTTCATTTTCAAATTTTTTCTTTTTTACGCCATCAGTCATCATGGTCATACAAAAAGGACAAGCCGCAGCAATGATATCAGGTTGTAAAGCTAGCGCTTCTTCGGTACGTTCAATGTTAATTTCTTTTTTACCTTTTTCAGCTTCTTTGAACATTTGTGCACCACCTGCACCACAACACAACCCATTTTGCTTACTGCGTTTCATTTCTACTAGATCTGCATCTAATTGTTGTAGCACTTCTCTTGGCGCTTCATAAACTTCATTAGCCCTGCCTAAATAACAAGAGTCATGGAATGTAATTTTTTTACCTTGAAAAGCCCCCTCTTTTACGGCAATCCTGCCCGTTTTGAAAAGATCATTGATAAATTCGCTGTGATGCATAACTTCATAGCTACCACCCAATTCAGGATATTCGTTTTTGATAGTGTTAAAGCAGTGTGGGCAAGCTGTAACTACTTTCTTAACACCGTATTGGTTCATAGTTTGGATATTGGTCATGGCTTGCATTTGGGCTAAGAATTCATTTCCCGCACGTTTAGCAGGATCGCCCGTGCAAGTTTCTTCTAGTCCCAAGACAGCAAAATCAATATTGGCAGCTTTTAGAATTTGGGCAAACGAACGAGTAACGCGTTTATATCTGTCATCAAAAGAACCTGCACAGCCTACCCAGAATAAAACTTCGGGGGTTTTACCTTGTGCGGCGTAATCTGCCATGGTGGGAATATTCAAACCCTCTGCCCAAGCAAAACGGTCTGAAGGGGGAAAAGCCCAAGGTGCGCCATTATTTTCAATGTTAGACATCATGGTATTGAGGGCAGAGGGCGCTTCTGAACGTTCCATGACTAAATGCCGACGCATGTCTATAATCGTAGATACATGGTCAATATTGACAGGGCAAGACTCCACACAGGCGTTACAAGTAGTACATGCCCAAAGTTCTTCGGGGGTAATTCTATCTAATAAGGAAGTATTTTCGTGATGCTGTGGATTTTTGAGTAATATATCCCCTACATTTTCCACAGTATCCCGAATGTCCATCATAATTTTACGTGGGCTAAGTAACTTTCCTGTGATATTAGCAGGGCATACGCTAGTGCAACGCCCACACTCTGTACAAGTATAAGCATCTAAAATAGCTTTCCAAGATAAGTCTTGAACTTCGCGCACGCCTAAGCGTTCGGGCATATCTGCGGGTGTGTGGTTAGGGTCAATCATAGCTTTGACTTGGTCTGTAATTTCAGGCATAGTATTAAGCTTGCCTTTGGGTGTTAAACGGGAGTAATATACATTAAAAAAAGCTAAAACAATATGAATATGCTTGGATTTAGGTAAATAGTTCAAAAAGAGTAGGATTCCCAAAAT
Organism: Bacteroidia bacterium; assembly: GCA_025057675.1. Classification (GTDB taxonomy): domain Bacteria; phylum Bacteroidota; class Bacteroidia; order JANWVE01; family JANWVE01; genus JANWVE01. The sequence continues at coordinate 17,238 of JANWVE010000029.1, read as the reverse complement.
GTGTATCCACCAGTTTACATGCTCGAATATGTGAGCTTGGGTTGTGGTCATACTGCTAATGGCTTGGGCAATTAAGCTGCTAAATGGATAAATTCCTGCATATTGCTCGCCTGCGTTGGTGCAACGCTGAATATAGCCTGCATTCATGAACATAAAAGCTAGCATGATGACAATTTCAAATATGAGAATAAGATTAGCATCTGTGCGGGGAAAGGAGGTCATTTCTACCCCTGTAAAGCGCTTGACTTTGAGTACATTTCTACGAACGAGAAAAACAGTGCAAGCAATTACAGTAAGTATGGCTAAAGTATCCCCCATTGCCATAACTACATCGTAAAAACTGCCCAAGAACTTTAAAGCGTGGTCTGTGCCAAATATACCATCTATAATAATTTCAGTAATCCAAATATTGATGATGATAAAAGCCAAATACAAGATGAAATGTAAAACACCCACAGGGATATTAGTAAACATTTTACTTTGTCCAAAGGCTACTCGCCGCAGAAGCATTAGTCGCTGTTTTTTATTATCCGTACGGTCAAGAGGCTTACCAATACGAATAAATTTATATAATCTTTTAGCCTGCAAAATAAAGTAAGCAATAGAGGCAACAAATATAATTGTAAAAGCAATTTGGCTTACTATTCCCATATATTAAACTTTTTTGATTAAGAATATGCAAAAGTAGATTTTTTACTAAATTAGTGGAAATTTTTTTTTCAACATGAGCGCCATTTTTGAGATGTTTTTTCAGATACAAAAAACTGTACTTTTGTGCAGTGTGAAAGAAATAAACATAAGTCTCTTTTCTCTGTTGAAAGAAACATTAAGTAAGGCAAACATACAGATTTTTTTAACACTAGAGTTTATGAACAGAAATTTCTTAAAGAGAATACACAAATTTAATTTATACTGATTTTCAATGTGTTAGATGTAAAAGTACAAAATCAGGCTATTTTTTGTAAAATGTTGATTATCAGGATGCTCATTTAACAAAAAATCTCCTTAAACCTTGTGTTCATAAAGTCTAATATAATTAAAGTGTATATATTTGTAAATAATATGCGTGCTCAGTATTTTCTTTATAATAGTTGTGTGTGTATTTTTCTACTTTTGTTTTCTACCTCTTGTGGAGAAAACGACGCTACTACTCAGGATATTTCAAAAGAAAGTTCTGTGGAGGTTATAATTAGTACTCAACACCTTAACCAAAAATACGATATAATCAAAACCACAAGACGCATATACGTAGATAACAAACTTATCAAAGAGTCATTTACTTTTGACACTATTCCAGCTCTTGGCAATGTGAATGTAAAAGATGAGGAGGATGACAAGGTCAAAACTGTGCAAAAAGATTATGACATCTTTGTAACAGTTCAATAAGCATAAATAGAGTTACTAAATATGAAAAAAAGCAAACTCGTAAAATTAGTTTTAGTAGCTAGCTTATTTGTAAGTTGCAAAACTGCAACGAATAAAAGCAAAAAAGTATATTTCAGGGCAGATAGTACAGGAACTTATACTCAGAGCTATTTACGAAGGTACAGTTATTTTGTTTTTTATCCTTACAGTACGTATAATGCTATCAAAAATATTTATGAACACAGAGGATACCATAATAATCTTTTATCTCGACGATCAAGCAGTTTTTACAGATATAGAGGGGGCAGAGGAGGCTATATATTTAGTAGCAATTATGGCAAGAGCAACTATGGGGGTAGCACAAGAGGAGGATTTGGAGGAGGGGGTTCATCTAGTAGTTAGCTGTTATTGAAGGCTTTTTAGTAAAAGCCGTACTCTCATTTACTCTTTACATGGATTAAAATTTTTTATTTTTGGGCGTGTCCCTTGCTGCGCTCGGGTCGGGCTACTTCGCACTACGCTTACGCTCGGTGCTACGCTACCGCTTCGCACTGCCTTACGGCATGCTCCGTATCCCTCACGCAAGCAGTATTTTGATGTTTTACCTTATTTCTGAGCATACACGCGCTTTACATTGTTCAGCATTGATTATCAAATACTTGCAAAGATAAAATTTTTTACTTTGTTTCAAATATCTTGGCTTTATCTTGTTTTGTGTTCATTTTCAAGTATGTACAAGGTTAAACCTTGAATACATGGACTGTACATGACTCATTTAGCCCTAAATATGCAGCCTTCACCTCATTTTTTGATTTTCAATCATTTACAAGTTTTAAGTATATTTTTTACCTTATTTAATGTTCATTTTCAATTACTTACCTACTTACAAGTTTAAGTCTTGAATAGATGAACTTAATTTACCAGCAGCACTCCTTGTGTGAGGTATTAGTTAAAAAACATTCAACTGCATAAAGGAGTGCATTTACAACGGTGTTCACTTAAGCTCGTCAGAGTAAGCTGTTTTTGCGTGAGGCATGCGAAGGGTGGGCGTTAGCCCAGTGCGGAGCGAAGCGCAGCACCGAAGCGATAGCGTAGCCCGTAGCACGCCGACCTTGCCCACACAAGCGCAGCAAGACGTGGGCAAGGACACGCCCCAAAAAAATTAACCTTCAAATTTTTGTATAAAGAGCAAATAAACTACAAAAATAAATCTGACAAAGAAATCTTAATCTCTCAATCTATTTATTACCTTACTTGTTCGAAACTACTAAATCTTTGTTTTTTGTACCTTTGTTTGCCATGCACAAAGTATTAGTAATTATTCCTACCTACAATGAAGTAGAAAATATAGAACGCATGTTACACACGGTCATGCAGCTAAATATTCCTGTAAATGTACTAGTAGTAGATGATAATTCCCAGGATGGCACAGCAGAAGCCGTAAAAAGTACTATGAACGAGTATCCTAATCGTATTTTTTTAGTGCAGCGTAGTGGTAAGTTGGGACTAGGTACAGCATACATACACGGATTTAAGTGGGCTTTAGAAAGAGACTATGAATTTATTTGCGAAATGGATGCTGACTTTTCCCATAATCCTGCGGATTTGCCCCGATTACTTCAAGCATGCCTCAATGGTGCGGATGTGTCTATTGGTAGCAGATATAAGAAAGGGGTTAATGTAGTCAACTGGCCAATGAGCAGAGTATTGATGAGTTATTTTGCAAGTAAATATGTAAAATTCATCACACGCTTACCTGTTCATGATGCTACTGCGGGCTTCGTATGCTATCGTCGGAGAGTGTTAGAAAAGATAAATCTTGACGGTATCAAGTTCATTGGTTATGCCTTTCAAATAGAAATGAAATTCAAGGCTTGGAAGCATAAATTTGTGTTAGAAGAAGTTCCTATCATATTCACTGACCGCACCGCAGGACAGTCTAAAATGAGTATGAAAATTTTTTTAGAGGCTTTTTTTGGAGTAATCAAACTAAAAGTTACCAGTTGGTTCAAAAAATGGGACTAGTTTTTACATCAAGCCTAAAAATAATCTCACTTTTAGAAGTGTCTCTTCGGGCATCAGCAAAATGAAATACCCACAAGGACATGCCCCAACCAAAATCATTAAAAGCTAAAATATCCACTAATTCAGTTTTTCTTACAATTGAAGTCAACTACCAAAAATGCACTATTTAACTATGAACCCTACCGCTTATTTTGAACAACTCCTCTCTGCTCTACAACAAGAGCAAAAAGAAGAAGAACAGTTTTATATGCAAGAAATCTCAAAATTATCTTTTCAGGAACGTAAAAGTAAAGGACTTTTATGGTATCCTACCTGCCTACAAACCGAGGATTTCTACCAAACAGATGGAATACTAGCTACCTTCAAAAAAACTACCTCCGAAATATATCCAAATGGCTTTGAAGTAGGACAGTTAGCCACCGTTGTTCATCCTAACGTATCAAAAGAGACCTATGTAGGTACAGTAACACATTTGTCTGATGCTACAATAACTTTACATTTTGATATGCATGAGCTTCCTCAATGGTTTTATCAAGGTAAAGTGGGCATACAACAATACTACGACGAACAGAATTATGTAAAAATGCGCCAGGCTATACACAAAACTATCCAAGCTGATAAAAATAGTCCCTTAGGACATATACGGGAACTTATTCTACAAAGCACTTCACCTTTACCTTATTTAGATGTATCCTACTTGATTGTGCCAGATCTTAACCTTTATCAACAAAAATCCATGCAAGATGCTTTATCTTGTCAAGATGTACATTTAATTCATGGACCACCAGGTACAGGTAAAACCACCACTTTGATACAAATCATTTTACAGTTAGCCAAAACAGAGAAACAGATTTTAGTTACTGCACCAAGCAACGCCGCCGTAGATAATATTGCAGAAAAAGCATCTCAAAAAGGAATAAAAGTACTACGCATAGGACACCCCTCTCGCATCAATCAAAATCTTTATCAAACTTTGCTGACTACTCAAATTCAAGCGCATCCAGACTATAAAATAGTTAAAGATATGCTTAAAGAAACAGAGAACATCCGTAAAAAAGCCTTTGCTTTTAAGAGAAACTTTGGAGAAAAAGAACGAGAGGAACGCCAAGAGCTACTTAAAAATGCTAAAAGCCTCAAAAAAGAGGTACAAAAACTAGAAAAACATATCAAACGCACTATATTAGACCAAGCACAGGTAATATGCACTACTCTAATAGGCTGTTACCACCCTGATATCGCACATAAAACCTATACCACTGCCATTATTGATGAGGCTACCCAAGCTATTGAACCTGCTACTTGGTTACCTATCACACAAGCTAAAAGGGTTATTTTAGCAGGCGATCACCACCAACTACCGCCTACGGTCAAGTCTATTAAAGCGTCAAAAATGGGACTTCAAACTACATTATTTGAAAAAATACATACTGCTTATCCACAAAAAAGCAGTATGCTACAAGTACAGTATCGTATGAATGCACAAATAGTGCAATTTTCTAATCAACAGTTTTACCACAATCAAATTCAAAATGAACCTCAAATTGCTGAACATACCCTCTCAAATGACGTTTTACCTGCCTACACGCTAAGCCCAAAACCTTTGGTATTCATAGATACCGCAGGATGTGGTTTTGAGGAAGTGTTTGATGAACAAAGTAAAAGCCTCTATAATCCGCAAGAGGCTGCTTTGTTAGAGAAGGTGTATACTTTACTTGTTCAAAATCTTAAAATACCAATAAGTATCGGTGTTATTTCGCCGTACAGTGCGCAGATAGCATATATTAAAACGTGTATCCCTTCAAACAAACACACAGAAATAGACACTATTGATGCTTTTCAAGGTCGTGAAAAAGATGCGATATTCATTAGTTTAGTTCGGTCTAATTCTAAGCAAGAAATAGGATTTTTATCTGATATCCGTAGAATGAATGTAGCGCTGACCCGTGCTAAAAAGCATTTGGTCGTTATTGGTGATAGTGCTACTTTATCTACTCATTCTTTTTATGCTAATTTTATGGAATACATTCACACGATAGATGCCTATCAAAGTGCGTGGGAGTGGTTATAATCAACCATTTGTTTTTCAAACTTGATAAATTGATAAAATTTTATTTTGGGCGTGTCCCTCGCTAACGCTCGGGTCGGGCTACTGCGCACTACGCGTGCGCTTCGGTGCTACGCTATCGCTTCGCACTGCCTGACGGCATGCTCCGTATCCCTCACGCAAGCCGCCTTCGGATGTTTTACCTTGTTTTTATACATATTCTTGCTTTACCTTGTTTAATGTTGATTATCAAGTAGTTACAAGGTTAAAGTTTTTTACTTTGTTCGAAATGATGTTCTTTTACCTTGTTTTTTTACTCATTTTCAATTACTTACAAGGTTAAACCTTGAATATATGGACTTCTTACAACCCTTTAACCCTGAATGCCCAAGTTTTACCTTGCTTTACATTGATTTTGAAGCATGTACAAGGTTAAAATATATTTTACTTTGTTTAGTTTTGATATTCATATACTTACAAGGTTACACTTTCTATGAGTGGGATTAGTTTGATAGCCACTTGCGTGAGGCATGCGGAGGGCGTGCGTCAGCACGGTGCGAAGCCCCCTGCCCACTCTTTCACTCTTGCCCAGGGGGTGGGCGGGTGGGGCGCAGCACCGTCAGCCCGCAGCACGCCGACCCGAGCGCAGCGAGGGACACGCCCAAAATAAATATATTATTACAACGTAACTCTATGTTGTAAAGAACGCCCTAAAGTAGTTTCATCTACATACTCCAACTCTCCTCCCACAGGAATACCTCTAGATATGGTAGTCATCTTTACATCACGAATACTTTGTATCCGTTTAGCAACATAATGAATAGTAATATCCCCTTCAATGGTGGCATTCAAAGCAAATATCACTTCAGATATAGGTTCATGTTTAATTCTTTGCAAGAGTTGAGAGAGGTTGATTTTATCGGGACCTATACCTGCCACAGGATCAATTAGTCCGCCTAATACATGGTACAAACCCGTGTAAAAATGTGTGCTTTCAATAGCTAATACATCTTGCACATCTTTAACTACGCATATTATATGTTGTTCTCTTTTTGGATTTGAACAAATATTGCATAGGTCATAATCAGCGATATTGCAACATCTTTGACAAACCTTTGCTTGCGATTTGAGCCACAAAAGACTTTCTGCAATCGGTTTAACAAACTCCTCAGGCTGTCGTAACAAGAATAAGGTTAAGCGAAGCGCAGTCTTTTTGCCTATACCTGGTAGTTTGCTTAACTGCTCCACTGTTTCCTGAATAATCTTAGAGGGATAATTCACTGCACAAAGATAAATAAAATAAGAATAGTAAAGTCAATACGACCGCGGTGCTAACGCACTGCCAAAAGTCATACCTCATGCCCTCACGGAATTTAAAAAAATCCAAATAACAGCAAACTACATTATAAGTTGGCTACACTTTCTTAATTTTGTATCAGCATTTACAGCATCAGACAAAATCTGTAAGTGCTAATTTTTAATAAGTTAAGCATCAAAAATAGGCATAAAAAAACCTCGGCGAAGCACCGTAACGAAGCGAAGTGCAGAATGCCCCATCCCAAGTGTAGCGAGGAACACGTTCAAAAAAATAAAATTATTTCGTGAAAAAACCTATTAAGTTTGACGTAAATTCCTTCCAAAGGTAATAATTTTCTGACGTAATAGATCAATGTTTATTTTTTCGTGAGCAGAAATAAAAACACTAGGCGAATTTTCTTTACCTATGTAACTTTCTTGTAAATGCGTTAAGGTCATTTCATTTTGAATGACATCAATTTTGTTAAAAACTTGCAAAGTATATTTATTACCTGCACCAATCTCGGCAAGTGTTTGTTGAACTACACGTATATGTTCTTGATATTGGGGATGAGAAATATCTATCACGTGCAAAAGCATATCCGCTTCTCGTACTTCATCTAAGGTACTTTTGAAGCATTCTACTAATTGATGAGGTAACTTGCGAATAAATCCTACTGTATCAGATATCAAAAAAGGTATCTGTTCCCAAACTACCTTACGAACAGTAGTATCCAAAGTAGCAAAGAGCTTATTTTCTGCAAATACATTTGCTTTAGTTAATACGTTCATCAGAGTAGATTTACCTGCGTTAGTATAACCAACTAACGCAATACGAGTTATAGCAGTGCGGTGTCTTCGGCGAGTGATGTTTTGTCTATCAATATGTTTAAGTTCATCTTTGAGTTTGCTGATACGCGTACGAATTAAGCGCCTATCGGTTTCTAATTCTTTTTCTCCGGGTCCTTTCATACCAATACCTCCTTTTTGCTTTTGTAAGTGTGTCCACATTCCTGTTAAACGAGGTAAAAGGTACTGTAATTGAGCGAGTTCTACCTGTGTTTTGGCTTGTGCAGTTTTGGCACGCTTAGCAAATATATCCAGTATTAAGCCGTTTCTGTCTAATACTTTGCATTTATGGTCATCTATCTCTTGGGTATTAAAGAGGGACTCTAAGTTTCGTGTTTGAGAAGGGGATAGAGTATCATCGAAAATAACTAGGTCTATTTTGTGTTCGCGGACGTAATTTTTGATTTCCTCTGCTTTACCTTTATTGATAAACGTTCTGGGGTCAGGATGTAAAAGAGATTGAATAAAACGGATTTGGGTCTGCGCTCCTGCTGTGTCTGCTAAAAAAGCTAGTTCATCAAGATATTCTTGTATCTGTTCTTTACGTTGATTAGGTAGCATTACGCCCACTAATACGGCTCTTTCCATTATGCATTAGATTGAGGTACAGATTGTAGTATAGCTATAAAATCTTGTGCTTTAAGACTGGCGCCACCAATTAGTCCTCCGTCCACGTCAGGTTTTTGAAGGATTTGAGCGGCATTATCAGGTTTCATAGAACCACCATAAAGGATAGGAATCGTATCACTGACGCTACTACCATATTGAGTTTGTAATAAACTCCGAATATACGAATGTACCTCTTGTGCTTGTTCTGGTGTGGCATTTTTACCCGTACCAATAGCCCAGACAGGTTCGTAAGCAATAATAACATTTTTAATCTCTTCGGAGGATAGGTCAAATAAACCTTTTGTAACTTGTGTGCGGATAACCTCTTGTGTTTGGTTATTCTCGCGTTCTTCGAATGTTTCACCGACACAAAATACAGGAATGAGATGATGTTCCAAAGCGGATTTTACTTTTTTAGCAAGAAATTCATCTTTTTCATGAAATAAGGTTCTACGTTCAGAGTGTCCAATAATTACGGCTTTGATGCCAATACTATTAAGCATAGTAGGACTAATTTCACCTGTGTATGCGCCTGATTTTTCGGGGTACATGTTTTGTACGCCTACATAGATTTCTCCGCGATGCAAGCATAAGCGTGCAATAGACTGTGCATATACAAATGGCACAAAAAGGATAATTTTAGTATGATTATTTATGTAGTTTTTGTATTCTGAAAGGATTTGTTCGGTGAGTTGTACAGATTCTGGGTATGAAAGGTGCATTTTCCAGTTGCCTGCAATGATAGTATTTCGTTTCATGGTGCAAAATTATGGATTTATGCTGAATTTTGTTTTACTATAAAGGTAGTGTTGTTTTGTAGTATTTTTAAGATAGTTATTTTTTGGGCGTGTCCTTGCCCACGGCTCGCTGCGCTCGTGTGGGCAAGGTCGGCGTGCTGCGGGCTGCGCTTTGCTTCGGTGCTTCGCTGCGCTCCGCACTGCTCACGCACCCTCCGCATGCCTCACGCAAGCAGTATTTTGACGTTTTACCTGGTTTGCATACGTGCGTTTGCTTTACCTTGTTTAATGCTCATCATCAAGTACTTACAAGGTTAAACTTTCAGTACATGGACTTTTGATAAGCTTTTAACCCTGGATTTACAAGCTTTACCTTATTTTGAATTGATTTTCAAGTATATACAAGGTTAAAGTTTGTTTTTATCTTGTTTAATGTTCATTTTCAAGTACTTACAAAATTACATTTTGAGTAAGTGGACTTAGTTTCATAGCAGCGTGCGTGAGGCATGCGGAGGGCAAGCCGTCAGGCTTGGTGCGAAGCCCCTCGCCGACGCTTTTACCCTTGTCCAGGGGGTGGGCGGGTGGGGCGCAGCACCGCAAGCCCGTAGCACGCCGACCTTGTGGGCATGAGCCAAGCGAAACGCCCACAAGGACACGCCCAAAAATAAAATGTCTAATTATTTTTTAGTATGTGTCCGCTTTCTTACGCGATAACAAGGAATGAAAAAAACTTGTTTATGATGAGTTTCTACAACTAATACAGACCTGTACCCAACATGATATATTTCATATTTTTTTATACTTCTCAAAGGAATAACGTATTTGTTTGCAAAGATATTGACTGGGTTTTTAGCATATAAATTTTGTGTATCCTGATAAATGACATAAAAGTTGCGAGCATAAAGAAAATAGCTAAACGCCATGATACTCAAAAATATCCAAAAAGCAATGATGCTTTGTGTCCCTAGTCCAATCAAGGTAGGTAAAGTAAAGACCCACAAGGCATACAAATAAACAGGTAAAGGGCGGCTGAGGTATTGCATACTAAACCCTGTTTTCAGTCTTGATGCAGTTGCTGCATGTTCCTTGGAGTAAAATAGATACTTCCTCTATTTGCATGTTCATAAGTAGATATTTGGGAATTTCTACTTCAAAATCGTTGATGCAACGGGTTTCTTTACATACTTTGCATGTAAGGTGAGCATGATTATGCAGTTGGTAATGTTCTTTTAGGGAATGCATAGGTTCGTGCTTGCACAAAGCAAAAAGAGCTGCCCCGTCAGGGTTGATAATTTTATGGATTAGGTCTTTTTCTAAAAAAGTGGATAGAGTTCTGTATAGCGTTACTTTATCGCAGTTATTAAGTTTTTGTTCTAAATCGTTGTGTGAGAGTGCTTTTTGGGACTCCATAAAAGCAGCTAATACTGCTTTGCGTGTGTTTGTCAGTCGCAGTCCTGCTTTTTTAAGAGTTTCTTCAACGTTCATTTTAAGGAATTTAATCTTGGAGTACAGAATGTAAAGTTTTTACTCTGTTTTGAATAGTTTGTAGGGCATGTATTACTACTTCGGGGCGAGGTGGGCAACCTGGGATATATACATCTACGGGTAAGAAGTTATCTATACCTTGAACTACACCATATACTCGGTGCATTCCCCCTGTGGACGCGCAAGCCCCCATAGCAATACACCATTTTGGGTCAGGCATTTGGTCCCATATTCGTTTTACAGCATGAGCCATTTTATAGGTACACCATCCTGCTACAATCATTAAATCACTTTGGCGAGGACTAAAACGAAAGACTTCACTTCCGAAGCGAGCGGCATCATATTTAGGTCCCGCAAAAGCCATCATTTCAATAGCGCAGCAGGCTAATCCCATAGGCATAGGCCACAATGAGTTCGCTCTTGCCCAATTGGTTAGCTTATCTACTGTAGTGGTTAAAAAACCGACTTGTGCTAATGTCTTTTCTAATCCCATACGCTTTTAATTTTGTTTTTCTCTTAAATAAAAAATATAATTTGTAGAAATAGGCGTTATGCCAAAGCTTCTGATTATCCAGGCTATCTGCCCTATATGATAGGTAGAATGGTCAAATATATGTAGTAGTACATCTTGATAAGCGTTAGTAATGAGTTTGCCACTATTAGTATAATAAGAGAACGTACCCGAGAGTTCCTCATCATTTAAGTTTTGTAGTTTTTGTATAAAGCGCTGTGTAACTTGCTGCCAGGTAGTTTTTGCAATATGTATATTTTCAAAATACTCATATTTAGGAAATTTGTCTGCTTGGTTATTCATGCGTACTAACCATATATGCTCTGCACTTACAGCATGTCCTACTAAATGAGATAAGCTGCTGAAGCTTCCCTTTATAGGTTGTAGAAAGCTTAGGCTATCTACTTGCTGCAGGTTTTGACATATTTTGTCTACTCTCCATTGGTGATATTCTATCCACTTTTGTAGGTCTGTTTTGTTCATAGATTGATGCTATTCAATGTTAGTATTTTTAAAGGAGTCTGATATAACTTCTTTGGTACGGGAGAATATTTCAGATAACCAAGCTTTTGTACGTTTTTTTTCTATTTTATTTAGCTCTTTTTGATGTGAAATAGTGGTAGACTTTTCCTGTCCTTCTTGTGTCTGCTCTTCTGTTTCCATACTCTCTTCAATCTTAAATCCTTCAAGTATCAAGCCTATGGCGGTGGAATAGATAGGGTTAGATGCCTCTTCGGCTAAACCACCTGCTAAGTGTTGTGAGGGGTTACCAAGTCTGCAATCTAAGCCTGTGGTGTATTCAAAGAGACTTTTGATGTCGCGTAACATTGAACCTCCGCCTGTTAGCACCATTCCCCCGACTATATCGTTTTTCTTAAATCCATTTTCGTATAAACCTCTTAAAATGAAGGTAATGACTTCTTGTAGCCTTGCACTAATTATCTCCGCTAACATGTACCTGGAGATTTCTTTTGGGGGTCTGCCTTGTAAGCCAGGTATAGTAACTATTTCATTGTACTTAACTGTCATTGGTAACGCAGAACCAAAGCGAACTTTTAGCACTTCCGCTTGATTTTGCATAATTGAGCATCCTTCACGAATATCGCTTGTAATGATATTTCCACCAAAGGGAATGATGTGTGTATGGCGGATAACGTTATCCTTATAAAATACCACGTCTGTTGTACCTCCGCCGATATCAATTAGCACGGTGCCAGCTTCTTTTTCCTCTTCTGAAAGTACAGCGGCACTAGATGCAATGGGTTCTAAAAATATATTTTCTGCATGTAAACCTGCACGCTGCACGCAACGAAGAATATTCTGCACTGCGGATGTTTTACCTGCTACAATATGAAAATTCCCTGCTAGCCTTACTCCTGACATACCCACGGGGTCCATCACATTTCGGTGGTTATCTACTTCGTATTCTTGTGGTAGTACATGAATAATTTGTTCACCGGGCTGTAAAGCAATACGGAACATATCTTCATACAAACGCTTTACATCTTCTTTAGTAATTTCATGAGGTGAGTCAGGAAACGTGATAATGCCATGATTGTTAAAACTACGGATATGTTCTCCTGCAATGCCTACATAAACAGTTTGTATATCTACTGCAGATTGTATCCTAGCTGCATCTACAGCGTTTCGGATAGCTTTGGTTGTTTTATCAATATTGACCACAGAGCCTCGTTCTATGGCACCACGTGACTCAGACTTACCTATGCCTAAAATATCAATCTTACCGTGTATATTTTTGCGGGCTACCACGGCGCAGATTTTTGTAGTTCCGAAGTCTAATCCAACAAGGATTTTATCATTCATGGGTATTTCTAAATTTATATTTTTTATGGTTTATTTTCTATACTTCTCTCACATACGATTTGACGGGGATATTTTACCGTAATACTACGATACTTATACCACCCATAACTTCGTAATGCATTTTGATAAAAGCACTTCAAATTTAGTAATTTTTGCTCAACATCTATCATAGGATAACCGAAAATTATTTTAGCATCGCCGACTAAAGTGTAAAGTTCGCACTCTCCTGAAGGTAATACATGTATCTGTGTAATCTGAGCATTATAGAATGGGTCTTTAAGTATCTCTCTCAACAAAGGAACTAACTGAGTAAGTCTTTCTGAACATATTTTATGGGTGTTTTGAATAGGAACAATGATGTCATCTTTTTTTTGTGTTTCAATACCTAAAACTTCATTAGGATTAGTTTCTTGATATTTTTCTGTGATGCTACCTGTAATCAGGGGTACTCTTGCAGTGTAATGGTTAGATAAAGGCAACTTATGAAACTCTGCGTCTATGTAGTAGCTATCTTTTTCGCCAATTACACGAGCAATGGGTTTTCTTTGGGTAATTTTAACCTTAATTTTACCATTTAGGTCAATGTATACATGGGCTTTTTTTATGTACGGATTTTTATACAAGCGTTGTTCTAACAGCTCTACATCTACATTGGCTAGGCTATGTCCTGTAATTACTTGCTCATCGTTGTTGCTTAGTAGATATTCTATTTGTTTGGCAGTAATGAAGTTTTGCTCAGGTAAATTTTCTATCTCTACATCAATACCTGTGCATATTTCTGCGGCGTTCTTAGATTGGGCGTATCTTACCAATACCACTAAAATAAGAGCGCTGAAAAAATACAACAAAGCATTTTTCCATTGCAACATAATGTATTTAAGTGCAAAACTAATAAACTTTATTTGAAATGCAAATGTATATCTTTTTACTATAAAAACACTATTGATTTTATTTTCTTGATTGTGTAGTGGAAAGATAAAATTTGTTTATTGATGTTGATTTTTTGGGCGTGTCCTTGCCCACGGCTCGCTTGCGCTCGTGTGGGCAAGGTCGGCGTGCTGCGGGCTGACGGTGCTGCGCCCCACCCGCCCACCCCCTGAACAAGAGTTTGAGTGTGGGCGAGGGGCTTCGCACCAAGCCTAACGGCTTGCCCTCCGCATGCCTCACGCAAGCAGCAAGTAGACTCAATCCATATACTCAAAACTTAATCCTGTAAGTATCTCAAATAAGTATCTCAAAATGAATGTTAAACAAGGTAAAAATACATTTTAATCTTGTAAACATCTGAAAATGAATGAAAAAAAAGTAAATTTTATTTAATCAGGGTTAAAGAGTTGCAAAAAGTCCATACATTCAAGGTTTAAGCTTGTATATACTTGAAAATGAATGTAAAACAAGGTAAAATAACCCCACTTGAAATAAAGTAAAAAATTTTAACCTTGTAAGTATTTGATAATCAAGATTAAACAAGGTAAAGCAAAGGTAGGTATAAAAACAAGGTAAAATATCCCAAGCTTGCTGCGTGAGGCATGCGGAGGGCGTGCTTCAGCACGGTGCGCAGCACCGAAGCGATAGCGCAGCCCGTAGCACGCCGACCCGAGCGCAGCGAGGGACACGCCCAAAATAAAAAAGTAAACTTCAAAGCATAAATGACTGACACATTTGCCATATTGTATATTAAGAAATATATTTCTATCTTTGCACTAATGCGAGTATTCTGCGTATTAGTTTACTATGTTGTGTTAGGAAGCTATCTGAACACTTTTGCGCAAAAAGCAGAAGAATACATAGAAATAGCTAAAAAACGTAGAAACATAGGGGACTATAACGGTTGTTTGGCAAATTTGAATAAAGCCGCGGAAATAGAACCTAATAATGCCAAAGTATATGGTATTCGGGCAAATACAAAAATGATGCTGCAAGACTACAAAGGTGCTATTGAAGATTACAACAAGGCATTAGAATTAGACAAGAACTACGCAAAAGCATACGGAGGACGTGCATTTGCTAAGTACGCTATGCGAGATTTTGAAGGTGCAGCCCAAGACTATAATAAAGCATTAGAATTAGCACCTAATGATGCCGCAGTGTATAGTTGGAGAGGCTTTCTTTCTTATGCCAATAAAAAGTATCAAGAGGCACTCGCTGATTATAACAAAGCTATTGAATTAGAACCCTTTGACTCAAAACTCTACGCCGATAGAGCAATGGTTAAAGCCGCTCTTAATGATAGACAAGGCGCTATGCAGGATTTTAATGAAGCTATCAGAATAGATCCTTTTTATGCCAAAAACTACCGAGACAGAGCATCCTTAAAGATTGAAAATAATGATCTCAAAGGCGCTTTAGAAGATTACGACCAAGCTATACTCAATGCTCCCAAACAAACACGCTACTATATCGAAAGAGGAAACATCTATCTCAAATTAAAAGACGTAAAAAACGCACTCCATGATTTTAGCAAAGCCATTGAAATTGCCCCCACAGACGTAGCAGGATACTACAATCGCGGATTAGCACTCATGACCGAGCAAAGCTACAACGCAGCTATTGTAGATTTTGAAAAAACTATCTCCATGAATCCAAAATATACAGATGCATACATCCACCTTGGGGTTTGTCTATCTGCTATAGATAAACACAAAGAAGCCGTACAAAACTTTGATAAAGCTATACAATTAGATGACAAAAACGCTAAAGCTTACTTCGGGCGTGGCATTGCCAAAGCATCGCTTAAAAATAACACAGAAGCTTGCGCAGATCTTAAAAAAGCACAAGAACTAGGATATAACGAAGCACTCAACGCTATCAATAACGTTTGTAAATAAGTTAGTAAAGTATGGAAAGATGGCATTTTACTTCTATTGATTTATTTGCTCCCACTGTAGCTATTCTCGCTTTTCTGCTTTTTGCAAGAGGAATGGTAGCACGTGCCGAAGGTAGGCGATTTCTCGTACTACCTGAACTGGGACTAATCTTATTAGACCTATCCCTACGCTTTATATTTCAAGAAGGAAACTGGTATAATAAAGTTCTTGGAATGCTCACTGATAATGGTATAGCCTTAGTCGTGGCAGGAACATATCTTGCCATCAAACGACATCACCCTAAAATACTGTTTGTACCTGGCATTATATTACTAATGATGGTCGCTTTATTATACTGGGGTAGGCAGTTTGCGGAGTACTCATACAAAAAAATCAAGAGTTGGAGTACATCAAATGTTAAAAGTAGCCATACGGCTCAATTATTACTAGAACTCGGTCCTGATGATAATGTTGAAGAACTAAAAAGTGTTTTCAAAAAGTACAATGCTACTTACAAAAAAACCTTCTCAATGATTACTTTGTCCCAAGATGAAAATTTAGCCCAGTATTACACTTTGTATGTGGATAGCAGTCATGTAAAATCGCTCATGGAGGTACTCAAACAAGATAAAGAAAACGTGGACAATGTAGAGATGAACATAACAGTTACTATTGAAAAGCCCATTCCATCCGTAGATGCTTTACCCCTGAAAAAGGGAGAGTTTGTTACTAATGACCCCAGAATAAATGAGCAATGGGCTTTGTATGACTATCAAATCAATGCTGTGCATGATTTACTTAAAGGGATTAAACCCAAGAAGAAAGCCAAAGTGGCTATTGTGGATACAGGTATTGACGCTTTACATGAAGACATGGAGCAGGTATTTGGGAATAGTTCAGCACGTCAGGATAAACATGGTCATGGTACGCACTGCGCAGGAATTGCGGGAGCGCACACAAATAATCATAAGGGTATAGCTTCTTTGAACTGGGAGGGTAGGTATATTGAAATACTCAGTTTTGCTGCTTTAGATGGGACGGGTACTGGAACCGTAGAGAGTGTAGCCCAAGCGATTGTAGAAGCCGCAAATGCTCAGGCTGATGTTATTTCTTTATCCCTCGGTTCTTGGACTATTGTACCCCCTAAAATCGAAGTAGATGCTATCCAATATGCTCTCAATAAAGGTTGTATTGTTGTGGCAGCCGCAGGAAATGATGATGAAGATGCTATAGAACATTCGCCTGCTAATGTCGATGGGGTTATTTGTGTAGCCGCTTTGGATAAACAAGGTAAAAAGGCTTCATTTTCTAATTTTAACACTTCTCTGAAACGTCCTATTGCTGCCCCAGGGGTGGATATACTGTCCTTAAAACCTGGCGGACAATATGTTCAAATGAGTGGTACTTCTATGGCTACACCTTATGTGGCGGGTTTAATTGGCATTTTAAGAGCCATTGAACCTGATATGTCTGCTGAAAAATCTTATCAGATATTGGACAAAACGGGAATACGAGGACCAGATGCAAATAAAGTAGGTAAAACGGTATCTCCACTTGATGCCCTCATAAATACCGTACAAGTACAAACTAATCTACCTTGACATATAAGTTTTTTGGGCGTGTCCCTTCGCTGCGCTTCGGGTCGGCGTGCTACGGGCTGCGCTATCGCTTCGGTGCTTCGCTGCG
>JANWVE010000299.1 GCA_025057675.1 Bacteroidia bacterium | reverse complement strand
AGATTATCTATATCAGCGAGTTTGATTTTTTGCCCATACTTGGCAGGACGCCCCCGTTTTTTGGTGGGACTGGGTTTTGCAGGCAGGTACAGTACCGCATCTGCCGATAATTTGGAAATAATAGCCAAACCATACTGCTGTAAAGTTTGTACAAATGTAGCCGCTGCGTAAGCACTGTCTAAAACGGCATACTTTATAGTCAGTTGCGGAATAATCCTCCCAAAAACCGAAAATACCTTCTCTAACAGTATTTTGAAAGTGCGGTAAGCAGGGGTGTCTGTCTCAACTTTGTCTTTATTTTTGCTCCCTTTCGGACGCCCACGACCCCGTTTTACCTTACTGTTCTCCCTTTCTGAACGCTTTTTGCTTTTTCTTGCTTTTGCCTTGTTTTTATCCGTTTCGCTGACGATAACCTGTTCCTGAGCTATACTATATGACTTCCTTTTTTCTACGTCTATCAGACTTAATGCCATAAACGCTATCCCAAATACTACCTGCTGATATACAGAACTGTAAAAACCGTATTTCCCATGCGTATGCCTTCCACTCTTCTCTATTACCGTTTCATCTATAGCTATAAGATACTTTTTCTCTTTCTGATATAATCCTTCCTTAAAGACCAATACACTTATTTCTATCCACTTATGAACCACCCCAAAAAAACGCAGTATCTGACGCAGGCTATATTCAGGACAGTATCTCGACACACTCCTGACCGTAATTTTTCCTTTATTTCTTAAAAAACCTTCTATCAATGTCAGAAAAATCCGTATGTTTGCCTTATTTAC
>JANWVE010000298.1 GCA_025057675.1 Bacteroidia bacterium | reverse complement strand
GTTTTTTTAGCCATCGTGGTATTTCTTGGAAATGGGCATGGGGCTACATGGCTATTTTGTATGCAGTAATACCTTTTATGTTATACTATGTTGTTAAGATAAAAGATAAAGCCAAGAATATTGTATTAATTGTACTCTACATGCTTTTAATCAGTTTTGCTTATGTGTTTGGAACGAATAATTCGTATTCTATTGCAGTAGCTGCGATTTACATTGCTGCCGGGGTGAGTTTAACATGGATTACTTTTGCTTTGTACTACTACGATAAAAAGGCGTATATTTTAGTAATTGCCGTATTACTGATAACTATTTTTAGCCTCAATACGATTGGACAATTTTTTATGCACCCTTACAGAAGCCAGTACAAGCTACATCAGCATACTTACTTTCTAAACACTCTTGGTGGAGTATACGTAGATAAAGCGCATTACAATTATGCTAAGGAACTACAAAAAATAGCCCAGGAAAACTCTACTACTCTTGAAAAATATCCTTATTTAGTAGATCTTACAGGTAAGTCCGTTTCTAATCTGATAGTTAATAAGCCTTTTCTAGGACAGCCATGGATGTTGTGGGGTAGAAATCACACATACTATGCTTTTTTGAATGAGATATTGAAGCAAATCTCCGATGATAAAATCAAGAGAGCTATTTTACTTACTAATCAAAATGTTCCTGTGGAAAAAATTCTCCCAGGATTGTTGTCTACCCGCTTCTCAGAAGATTACCAAAAAATAGGTCAGGTATATTTTGATACTGATAAGGAGTATCATATTTTGTGGGTACCTAAATCAAGTGAATA
>JANWVE010000297.1 GCA_025057675.1 Bacteroidia bacterium | reverse complement strand
AGCACTCTTTAAAAAAGAGTTGTTCAAAAAACAGCACTCTCCCCCAGGTGATGGTACTGTAATTAACATTCTTGCTTTTGTTTTAGCTGTTTTATCCATACCGCTATGCTGGATACCAGTTTTAGGACTACTTTTATCTGTTGCCGCACTCGTACTAGGGATAATTGGAGCAGGGCGCACACTCAAAGGGTTAGGTATTGCAGCAATTGTAATAGGAGCTATAACGCTCATAATATCCCTTATTATCACACTTATTTTTATTTAGTAATCGTTCATAATTTCTATTCACAGGTAAGTGATACAGTCTGTCTGTAAGCGTAAATACTTATATTAAGTCTAATAAATAACTTTACTTTTCTGGGCGTTTCCCTCGCTGCGCTCGGGTCGGTGCATTCCGCATCCGTAGCACGCCGACCTTACTTGCATGAGCGCAGCGAAACGCAAGCAAGGACACGCCCAAAAAACACTCAATAACTAATTCATACCTATTTTTTGTAAAAAGAAAATAGACTTAATATAAATATAAGAGCAGCATCTATACAAAGTTGGTTAGCTAAGAATGACTGTAGGATACTGATATGCCCTTGTTTGAGGAGACATTTCACGCGCATCCTTCCCTTCGACGTATTACCATACTATTACCCATATAACCGCAGCAAAATACTTTACAAGCACATGCCTAGCGAGAACATAAGCAACGTGTTATACATCTCCTTTTTTGTAAAACTAAAATAAAGTAAAATATGGCTCACATAACAAACAAGAGATATCTGATATATTCACATTAACAGGATCGCTATCTTGCTTACTAATGTCGCATGCTATTTGAGTGTAGTATTAAAATCAAATAATTT
>JANWVE010000296.1 GCA_025057675.1 Bacteroidia bacterium | reverse complement strand
TACTTTATACTGATTTTCAATGTGTTAGATGTAAAAGTACAAAATCAGGGTATTTTTTGTAAAATGTTGATTATCAGCATGCTCATTTAACAAAAAATCTCCTTAAACCTTGTGTTCATAAAGTCTATTTTTTATTTTTATGCACATTTAGCAAAAAATTTGGCATAATAATTGCATGCAAATCGCATACTAAAACCTCCAATAACCTATGAAAACAAGATTCTTGTTTTTGTTAGCATTACTACTACCCTTGATCGGGGTATTGGCACAAGGAGAAGCTAGCGGTAGCTTCCAACCAGGATGGTATTTGCTCAAATCTGGCGCACAGATAAAATTTATTAAAGACACCTCTTTGTATCATGGTTCGGTACATTCAAAATACAGCTATCACGCTAATCAGGTACTACTAGCATTTAACTTTGTAAAGGACAAATACTATTGCTACGATCCAGAAGGTAGGCTTGTAGTAGTTAAGGGAAAAGACAACCTAGAAAAGATAAATACTGCTGGTAGAATTGGACATATTACTCAAAGAGTGAAACTAGATTTAGATCATTCATTAGAACCCGGTAACGATGTTTGGATAGTAGGTTTCTCTCCTGTGAATAAATCCGCTATAATACAATTATTGAATGGTAAGAAATTTGAAATACCGCAAGAAGCAGTTTTAGACATAAAAGAATACTACGACATAATTGAAAAGATGACTGAATGGTATACAATCGAATAAGTAATCTCACTTAAAAACATAAAAAAGCAAGTTCTAAATTCTGCAATATGGTTGACATTTTATCTATTATGGATAATATCTGGGGGTATAATGGTGTGAATATCGGGGAGTAAAAAAATGGTTTTCAGGTTGTTTTGAG
>JANWVE010000295.1 GCA_025057675.1 Bacteroidia bacterium | reverse complement strand
GCTTCGGTGCTTCGCTGCGCTTCGCACTGGGCTAACGCCCACCCTCCGCATGCCTCACGCATGCAGCTTTTCAATGTTTTACCTTATTTTTATGCACACGTTTGCTTTACTTTGTTTGATATTGATTTTCAACAGCTTACAAAGTTAAAGTTTTTTACCTTGTTTCAATTGTTGTTACTTTACCTTGTTTTATATTGATTTTCAAGTATTTGCAAGGTTAAACCTTGAATAGATGGACTTTTGATAACCTTTTAACCTTGAATAAATAAACTTTACCTTGTTTTTCATTCATTTTCAAATGTTTACAAGATAAAAATATATTTTTACCTTGTTTAATGTTCATTTTCAAGTACTTACAAGGTTATGCTGTACAAAATCACCGTTTAATCTCTTCTACATACAACGTATCTTTTATGCATACTACGGTAAGCAAATGTAAGTACGGCTTACTTTGTAATACTTTGTCTTGATTATAGTAGTTCAATATCTGTACTCTTGCTTTTTCTTTTACCTGATTTAATTCCTGTTCCTGTTCCTTTTTCAAATACTTTAATTCTATCACATATTCATGATGTTCTTTTGGTCTTTGTGGCTTTTTTAATAGCATTACATCAGGGTACCCACCTCCAAAAACCTCTATCTCGCTCCTTACATCAAAAATATTTGATAACACTAAATAGGCTATCATCACTATCTTGACATACTTCTCATTAAACTTACTAAAATCCCGATTAGACAGCGTTTGCAACACTTTTCCAAGCAAATCAAAAAAATCTTGATAATCTCCCTGTTTTGCCATTTTTATCACGGCTTGGTCTATTGCTTCGCTTTGGGCTTGTAGTTCAGGAATTTGGTTTAACGTATCAGCATAGTATTTCCAATATA
>JANWVE010000294.1 GCA_025057675.1 Bacteroidia bacterium | reverse complement strand
CGTGCAGAACAAAACTTGATTAAAACAGAAAAAGATGGGTTCAAAGCTTTACCGATTATTACCGTATATTTTTTAGGTTATCCCTTGCAAAGTAATCCGCCGTACCCTGTGTTACGCATACGTAGGAGTGTTACGGATAATAGCACACACGAGGTAGTAGATATAAAAGATGAGTTTATTGAGTCTTTGACGCATGATTGTGTGATAGTGCAGATACCGAAATTAAAAGAGGCACGGCGAAATGAATTAGAGATGATATTGTCTTTGTTTGATGAGAAGCAGTACAAGTACGAGATTAGCGTGAATGAGGAGGACTATCCCGAGCGGTATCGTGAGGTGATAAGGCGGTTGTTGAAGGCGGCTGCGTCAGAGGAGGTAAGAAAGAGCATGGAAATAGAGGATGAGATTATAGAGAGTTTTAAGATGGTAGAACGGGATAAAGAAAAATTAGCGGAGGAATTAAAGCAAGAGAAACAACGCGCAGAGCAAGAAAAGCAACGCGCAGAACAAGAAAAGCAACGCGCAGAGCAAGAAAAACAACGCGCAGAACAAGAAAAGCAACGCGCAGAGCAAGAAAAACAACGCGCAGAACAAGAAAAAATCAGGATGATAAAAGAGATGCTCAAACAGGGTATGAGCAAAGAAATAGTCATCCAAATCGCCAAAGTAGATGAGCTATTTTTAAGAAAGCATAAATTGATATAAACTTAGATTGATATAAACTTATAGAACAGTATTCAACTTTTTAAGTGAGCGTCAAATAAAGTAGTTCATTTTACATCATTTACCAATGGGGTTTGCTTTAGTTTTGTCTTGTAGATTATTCAAGATGATGACAAAACAAGATAAAAAACCAAAGATGTATAACAATCAGGTAAAGCATCAAAGTACAGCTTGCGTGAGGGATACGGAGCATGCCG
>JANWVE010000293.1 GCA_025057675.1 Bacteroidia bacterium | reverse complement strand
GCTCATGCCCACAAGGTCGGCGTGCTACGGGCTAACGGTGCTGCGCCCCCACCCGCCCACCCCTTGGGCAAGAGTAAGAGTGTGGGCGAGGGGCTTCGCACCAAGCCTAACGGCTTGCCCTCCGCATGCCTCACGCACGCAGCCAGCACACTAATCTCACTTAATCAAAACTTTACCTTGTAAGTATCTGATAATGTAGTTTGAGCTTCCTAGCTCAAACAAGTAAATAAAACACACAATTACAAAGATAAAGACTATGTATTCAAGTTAAAACATTACAAAACTCCCTCTATTTTCAAGGTTTAACCTTGTAAAAACTTGAAAATCAGTACAAAATAAGATAAAACAACCGCAGTTAAAACAAGGTAAAAAATTTTAACCTTGTAAGTGTTTGATAATCAATATCAAACAAGGTAAAGCAAAAATATGTCTAAAAACAAGGTAAACCATCCAAAAGCTGCTGCGTGAGGCATGCGGAGGGGGCGTGAGCAGTGCGTAGCGCAGCGAAGCACCGAAGCGAAGCGCAGCCAGTAGCACGCCGACCTTGCTTGCATGAGCGCAGCGAAACGCAAGCAAGGACACGCCCAAAAAAATATCAAATATTTCAAACTTCCTCTATCTCTCTCAAATCCACAGGTACTACCTTGCTTACACCTAACTCCGCCATAGTTACTCCGTAAATTATGGGAATATAACACATAGTACGCTTATTATGCGTTACAATAATGAACTGCGAATTTTGACTAAATTTTTGAATGAGCTGATTGAATTTATCCACGTTGGCATCGTCTAAAGGCGCGTCGACTTCGTCAAATATGCAGAAAGGTGCAGGTTTTAGCAAATAAATAGCAAATAAAAGCGCCGTGGCAGTAAGCGCTTTCTCTCCACCTGAGAGCTGATTGATACTCTGCGGCTTTTTACCTTTCGGTTTAG
>JANWVE010000292.1 GCA_025057675.1 Bacteroidia bacterium | reverse complement strand
ACAAAAATACCGAGATTCCTCGGTATTTACAACACCAAAAAAACGAGTTAATTCGTATTGCAGTTGTAAATGCTGTACAAAAATACCGAGATTCCTCGGTATTTACAACTCCGTGATACACGGGGACAAAGATTGGGTGTTGTAAATGCTGTACAAAAATACCGAGATTCCTCGGTATTTACAACTACCTATGCGACTTTTTGCTGCCCAAGGCTGTTGTAAATGCTGTACAAAAATACCGAGATTCCTCGGTATTTACAACGAAAAGAAAATAAAAGAAGATGTGGTTGGTTGTAAATGCTGTACAAAAATACCGAGATTCCTCGGTATTTACAACAAAAGGGCGAAACCTTTTTCGTTTGGAAGTGTTGTAAATGCTGTACAAAAATACCGAGATTCCTCGGTATTTACAACGGGGCAAAAAGGAGGTAAAGCCCCAAAGCGGTTGTAAATGCTGTACAAAAATACCGAGATTCCTCGGTATTTACAACCTCTTTCGGTGAGATGTCCTTCGCGCGTTTGTTGTAAATGCTGTACAAAAATACCGAGATTCCTCGGTATTTACAACTTGGCAAAGCAAACATGCTTCAGATACCTATTACTTGACACGAATAGGTTTAGTCGAGCAACAAAGTTATCTGCGTGAGGCATGCGGAGGGCAAGCCGTTAGGCTTGGTGCGAAGCCCCTCGCCCACACTCTCACTCTTGCCCAGGGGTGGGCGGGGGGGGGGGGGGGCCCCCCCCCCCCCCCCCCCCCCCCGCCGGGGGGGGGGGGGGGGGGGCCCCCCGCAGCACCGTCAGCCCGTAGCACGCCGACCTTGTGGGCATGAGCACCAGCGAAACGCCCACAAGGACACGCCCAAAAAAACATAAAACTTAGCATATATTTACACTTACATACAGCCAACTATGTATAACAACTTATCTCCTCAATCTGACCTGCAAAACATATCTGAAAAA
>JANWVE010000291.1 GCA_025057675.1 Bacteroidia bacterium | reverse complement strand
AAATGCGTGAGGGGCATGGAGCAAGGGCGTTAGCCCTGTGCGAAACGAAGTGTAGCACCGAAGCGAAGCGCAGTGCGGAATGCCCCGACCCGAGCGCCAGCGAGGGACACGCCCAAAAAAGTAAAATTATTTTTTAGATTTGATTAAAACCAAAAATAAATACAAGGCAACTCTGATCAACTCTGACCTACGACCGCAGGGGCTACCTTAAAAAATTGAAGGATAATAAATAAAACTATTACTTACACGTATTTTCCAAATGGCTTGATTCGTGAAAAAAACATAGACTATGGCAAAAAGCGGCCAAAAGTCAAACGATATTACAAGTACTATTTTAATTAGACATTATTATACGAACTTTTACCCTATTTTTTGTTTGCTCATTTAGTTTGTATTTTGTACCTTTGTTATTCTAATAATAAAAAATGCTTTTTGTATAAATCTTACAAATAAATATGAGGAAAATCAGATTTATTTTAGCTTGGAATTTGCTCTTGTTTTCAAAGTTGGCTATTAGCCAAGGTACATTTTGGTATGAAAATTTTGATGGTGCTACCACAAAATGGGATAATACCACTTTTTTCACCGCATTTCCTGGTGGGGGAACTAACGGTACAAATGCTAATAAATGGATTATTAATAATGTTAGTCCATTAACCAGCCCATGTGGTAGTAGCGGCAATAAAAGCCTGCACGTAACATGTAATAGTGGTCTTTTGTGCTTATTATTCGGACCTGCAGCAAACTACGACGACGGGCCTTTTAATAATACACAAACAGACCGTATTACATCCAGTCAAAACATTACCACGCCAGCCACAGGAACAATACACATCAAGTTCAACTGGTTATGCCAAGGTAGTGCTACAGACTATGGCAGAGTTTATTACAGCATTGATGGTGGACTTACCTGGAACTTGATTTCTCCTATGATATTCAACAACCAGCCTACACAAACAACTTTTACCGCAACTCTCCCCCCCTCTTGCAACGGTAT
>JANWVE010000290.1 GCA_025057675.1 Bacteroidia bacterium | reverse complement strand
TGAAGCCTACTTGC
Source organism: Bacteroidia bacterium (assembly GCA_025057675.1). Lineage (GTDB taxonomy): Bacteria > Bacteroidota > Bacteroidia > JANWVE01 > JANWVE01 > JANWVE01. The sequence goes on along the minus strand of JANWVE010000290.1, from coordinate 1,143 downwards.
GTAGCTAATAAAGCGTGGTTAGCGTATATTGTGCCTACAATTTGAAGTGGTTTTTCTTCCTGCATAGCTTGGCGGAATCGCAAGCCTGCGGATTTAGTTTTTTCGGACATAGATTTACGTAAATCAATGGCAAGTATAACAAAGTTTTTTGAGCAGACAAAAAGTCATAAGATAAAATGAGATAAAATGAGTATAGATAGATAGAAATAAATTTATTTTTTGGGCGTGCCCTTGCACACGTTACGCTGCGCGTAGGTGTGCAAGGTCGGCGTGCTACGGGCTGACGGTGCTACGCCCCACCCGCCCACCCCCTGGTTATAGAGTTAATGGCGTGGGCGAGGGGCTTCGCACCAAGCCTGACGGCTTGCCCTCCGCATGCCTCACGCACGCAGCAAGTAAACTAATTCCACTTATTCAAACCTTAACCTTGTAAGTCCTTGAAGATGAACATAAAACGATAAAAATAAGCTTTAACCTTATACGATATGGTTGACATTTTAGGTGTTATGAATGATATTTGGGGTACAATGGTGTGAATATCGGGAAATAAAAAACCGTTTTCGGGTTGTTGCGAGATATATTTTAATAACTATTCGTATTGAAAATGAGCATGATACAAAGTTTTTATATCTGCGATACTTAAATCAGGCGCGTTGCGTTCTTTTCTTTGATTTTCAAGAAGGATTTTAAGAGGGTCATAAAAAAACTCATAGATACAAAATTGTTCAGCGGGGTGGATTGGTAGTTCTTAAAGTCATTGAGTCCAAAATGCTGTTTGGCGTCGCGAAAGTCAAATTCTATCTCAAAACGTAAAGAGTAATAATGCATGATATCCGAAGAAGTACGTACATATCCTGCCACTGCATAAGCACTGTCTACGACCGCATACGGTACTTGAAGTTATGGAATAATCTTTATCAAAACGGCAAATACCTTTTCTAACAGTATCTTGAAAGCATTATAAGCAGGGGTCTCGGGTTCTGTTTTAACCTCGTTTTGACACCCCTTCGGACGACCTCGTTTCTTTGACTTATACCCTCCTGTTGAACTCCGTTTCTTTTCTTTATTTTTTCTCAATTTAACTTTATCCGCTTGGCTGACAATAATCTGCTCCTGACCTATGCTGTATGACTTCCGTTTCTC
>JANWVE010000028.1 GCA_025057675.1 Bacteroidia bacterium | reverse complement strand
CGTAGCACCGTTAGCCCGTAGCACGCCGACCTTGCCCACACGAGCGCAGCAAGACGTGGGCAAGGACACGCCCAAAAAGCTTTATACTTTATTTACACAATCTAAGCTATTTTTGTAAATAATTAAAGCATTTTTGTAGTTTTGCAAGTAGTTCATTTAGTATGAAAACGACAAGTTTTATTATTTACTTACTAAGTTTTATCCACTTCGCAATCGGACAACTGAATAATACTTGGACAGAAATATCCACAAGAAAGTCAGGTACAATCACTGTACATTATTTGGAGCAACGTCCTTTCTGCTACAAAGAAAAACAGAATGGCAAGCTTACAGGTATAGAAATTGACATCATGCAAGAATTCGTAAAATGGCTTAAAAATAAAAAAGAAGTAAATGTAAAAATAGAATATAAACCATATAATAAGTTCAACGAAGTATACGAAACAGTAAAAAATAACAAAGACGCAGCTACTTTTGGACTAGCTACGGTTACGGTTACACCTGAGAGAATGCGGGAATTAGACTTCTCTGCACCTTACTTAAAAAATAAATCTTTAATGGTCAGTCATGGTCAAGTACCTACCATAGCTAAAATTGAAGAACTACCCGAGAAGTTTGCAAATTTGACAGCAATAACCGTAAAAAACTCCGTTCATGAGCATGATATACAAATAATTAAACAGAAATACTTACCTAATCTTAACATAGAATATGTAGATTTACCCAAGCAAGTGATAGAAAAAATAGCTTCAGACAAAAGATACTTTGGCTATTTAGACCTATTAACCTACTGGGACTTTGTGAAGAATAATCCTAAGGTATATGTAAAAATACATCGCTCATCTATCATTAGTAATGAAAACTTTGCTTTTATACTACCTAAAGGTAGCGATTGGACGCCTATCATCAATGAATTTTTTGAAGCAGGTTTTGGCTTTACAGCAACTAAAATGTACCGTTCTATTTTAGAAAACCATCTTGGTTTTGAAGTGATTAGTACAGTTGAACTTTATTAGAATAAACTACTACATCCGAGAAAACTGTAAAATGTAAGTCTATGCGCGCCGATTATTATAGAGATAGAAAATGGACAATTACAGGAATAGTTATTACTGTATTAGTTATTTTCAGCGTAAGGGCGGCGCTCATGGTATCGGATAGCACTTACAAGTATCAAGCAGAAAAAAATATTTTACGTAAAGTTACTACATATCCCGCCCGCGGTATAATCTATGACCGAAAAATGAGTCTATTAGTACAAAATCAACCTAGTTATGACTTGTACATTATACCGCAATACCTCAAAATTGTAGATACAGCACTATTTACACAAACTCTCGGGATTGGCAAATATGAGTTAGAAAAACGCATACAAGAAGCTATTAAATACTCTAAAACTCGCCCCTCCCTTTTAGCCAAACAAATAGACCATGAAACTTTTACAAAGATACAAGAGCGTTTATGGCTCAATGAGGGTTTTGAAATAGAAATAAAAACTGTACGCAGGTACGAACGACCTATCGGAGCAGGAATATTAGGATATATCTCCGAAGTAGATACAGCTACATTAAATAAAGACCGTTATTACAAGCCTGGTGATTATGCAGGCAAATCAGGATTAGAAAAACAATATGAAAAGTACCTCAGGGGACAAAAAGGTGTTCGCTACGTGGTAGTAGACGTACACGGCAGAGAATACGGTGGAGTAGGAAATGGAAAATATGATACGGTTGCCGTGGCAGGAGATGATTTAATTACAGGCATAGACACGGATTTGCAAACCTTAGCCGAAGAACTTTTGCAACATAAAATTGGCTCTATTGTAGCAATTGAACCCAGTACAGGTGAAATCCTCTGTATGGCTAGTAGCCCCACCTATGACCCTAATTTATTGATAGGTTCTGAATTTACTAAAAACTTTGTTGCTCTCAATAATGACAGAACCAAACCTTTGTATAATAGACCCATACAAGCCTCTATGTATCCCCCTGGTTCTACCTATAAGTTAGTATTGGGTTTAATTTGCCAGCAGGAGGGTATAATTACTCCTTCGCACTCATTAGGATGCGGAGGGGGCTATAATATCGGAACGCATACCGTAGGATGCCATAGACATGTTAGTCCATTGGACCTAGAAGGTGCGGTTACAAGCTCTTGCAATACCTATTTCTGTTCCATTTTTAATGACTTTATTATGCATAAAAAGTGGAAAACAGCAGAGAATGGTTTTAATACTTGGCGAGAATATATGCTGGCATTTGGAATGGGTAGAAAATTAGGTATTGACATTCCCTACGAAGCAAAAGGTAATCTACCTACTGCTGAACTTTACAATAAACGGTATCGCAAAAAATGGGGGGCAAAAAGTATTATCAGCTTGGGCATAGGACAAGGTGAAATGGGCATGACACCGCTACAAATGGCTAATATCGCAGCTATCATTGCTAACAGAGGTTATTATTATACCCCTCATTTTGTCCGGGAAAGAAGAACCAAAACAGGGTTAATTATCAAAGACACCACCTATAAAAAGAACTATGTCCCTGTGGATAGCAGACATTTTGAAGCTATTATCAATGGTATGGAAAGGGTTGTAAAAGTAGGTACAGGAAGGAAAGCAGATATAGAGGGTATCCGTATATGTGCTAAAACAGGTACAGCCCAAAATCCTTTTGGGGAAGACCACTCTGTGTTTATAGCTTTTGCACCTCGCGAAAATCCTAAAATTGCCTTAGCTGTTTTTATTGAGAACGCGGGTTTTGGGGGTGAAGTAGCGGCGCCTATAGCCAAAATTCTACTTGAACAATATCTCAAAGGACAGGTCATAAGTACAGAACTCAAAAAAGAGTTAGTTGAAATGGATTTTATGGACCCAACCCCCAAAGAAAAAAAGAAAAAGAGTTCACCCGAAGTTAAACCTCAGATTCCTACCAAAGTAGCCATACAAAGCATCCCTGATGTAGTTCCTGATGCAGTACGTGAAAAGAACGAGCAGTAATTTTTACTTCTAAAACAGTTGGGTAGAATAATTTTTAATTTTTCAGCTTGCCTTGTGTCCAGGTTCATAAATCAAACGTATAAAAACACTAAGCCTTTCATTGTGTTTACTTATTGGAACACCTGTAACAATTCCTATCAGTAAATTATCTGCAACGCTTAGCCGCATTTGTGGTCTAATTACCATATCAAAATTTTGGTTTTGTATATGTTTGTTGAACTCCACTCCAACAAAGTTCCTTGTCCCTAAAATCATGTAATGAAAATTTGTATTTATCTGCCAGTTTTTATCCAAATGTCTGTTATGAAAATGTTGAGTGAGTACAGGTCCAGTATACATCATCGTATGAAAATTATTTCCAAACCTCTTAGCCACTATAAAAAAGGGATTGAAAATATTTCCTGTAAAAACTTTACGATGACGGTACTGGTCAAATTCCACTAGCTCAATCTCATGGATATAGCCCAATGCGGCTGTAGTCTTGTTTTTTTCTGAAACATAAAATGAATACTGACTTGCTAATTTAAAGCTGTTGAGTTTGCTACTCGGTGCGGTAGTGTTACCGTTATTAGGATAGTAAAATGAAAAAGGTAATTCTATTTCCAAGCCAAGCCTATTTATAGGTGCCCACTCGTACTCCACAAGCCCAGTATACCTATCATAATCTCCATTATCGGTCAGTCCTACTGCCACATTCCATTCTCTCTCACCTTTTCTTGCTCCTAAATCTCTGATAAGATCAATATACAACGGTTCTGCATGTAAGACCTTGTCTGGACTTTTTTTATTTTCCACTTCATCAATATAAAGGCTGTCTTCTGTTTCTTTTATCTCTTTTTCTATTTGCGCTTTTACACTAAACGCAATCATAACAAGAGCAGAAAAAATCAGATATGCTTTTTTCATACTTAATCACCAAGAATCCATTAGATGAAATTAGAATTTTTTGCTTGTAAAGTGTGGTTTCTACTTTTAATCATTTTTTTAATACATAATTTATATAATTATAGTTTCAGTAGAGGTATAGGTTTATATCTACATTTACCACAAAAAAATGAAATTTCTTTTTGATATGCAATACTTTTTAAAACTTTGCTTCTATCTTGTATTAGGTCGGATAGGTAATTACGGAATGATATGATACAAAACACTCAAAATAGCTTGTTTAATCATACTTTTTGGGCGTGTCCTTGTGGGCGTTTCGCTTAGCTCATGCCCACAAGGTCGGCGTGCTACGGGCTTCGCTATCGCTGCGGTGCTGCGCACTGCTCACGCACCCTTCGCATGCCTCACGCAAGCAGCTAAACAACTAAGTCCGTCTATTCAAATTTTAACCTTGTAAGTACTTGAAAATGAATTTTAAACAAGGTAAAGCTTATTTAATCAGGGTTAAAGGATTGTGTAGTGTCCATCTATTCAAGGTTTAAATTTATACGTACTTGAAAATCAACAAAAAAAACAAGGTAAAGTGAGGGATATGTATAAAAATCATGTAAAACATCCAGAGGCTACTTGCGTGAGGGATACGGAGCATGCCGTTAGGCAGTGCGAAGCGCAGCGTAGCACCGAAGCGAACGCGTAGTGCGCAGTAGCCCGACCCGAGCGCAGCGAGGGACACGCCCAAAATCGCAACTATTTTCTGGACGCCATATAATAAAATACAAATAGCTGCTATATTTGTAACATATCCAAAAAAGCAAAAACTAATGTATGAGTGTTATCACTTTAACCTCGGACTTTGGCACAGATAACTACTTGATTGCAAGATTAAAAGGGGCTATTTTATCCGAAGTATCTAATATTCAACTCGTAGATATTAAACATACAATAAGTCCTTTTAACATCATAGAAGCCGCTTATGTATTTAAGAACGTTTTTATGTACTTTCCCGAGCAGACTGTACACCTTATAATGGTACAAGCACAGCCTCTTAATAGTGTGTATGTATATGACTATCAGCAAATTTTGTGTGCTAAAATTAACGAGCAGTATATTTTATGCCTAAATAATGGTATATTGAGCTTAGCTCTATCTGGATATAATTATGAAGTAAAGCTCTCGGGTATGGAAAAGCCTAAATTATATGTGAGCTGGTTAGATATGGCTAAAATTGCCGTACAGCTGATTAAAAAACCCGAGCAGACATGGAACAGATATTTTCAGTCTGAACCTAAGTATATAAAAAAAGAGTGGCAAAAACCTGTAATCATTCATGGAGATTTACAAGGTTTATCTATTCACATTGACGGATATGGAAATCTGGTAACTAACATCACCCAAGATATTTTTGAGGAGTATGTAGGTAACGATCCTTTTTGTATTCGTGTGCGCAGTGTAGTGATTGAAAAAATAGTGAAATATCGATATCAAGAAATTAACGGTAGTTATATTGCTTACTTTAATGATTTAGGTTATTTAACCTTATCTATCAATTACGGTAATTTTGCCGATATCATGGGTATAGTTGACCCTGTACCCGTAACAGTATCTAAAAAACTCAGTATTTAGTTTTTGTTTGAGTCTGTTATAGAAAATAATTAGAAAGGATATCAGAATTATTCTTGGGCGTGTCCTTGTGGGCGTTTCGCTGCGCTCATGCCCACAAGGTCGGCGTGCTACGGGCTAACGGTGCTGCGCCCCACCCGCCCACCCCCTGGGCAAGAGTAAGAGCGTGGGCGAGGGGCTTCGCACCGTGCTAACGCACGCCCTCCGCATGCCTCACGCAGCAGCAAGTACTGATCCATTCATACAAAACTTAATCTTGTAAGTATCTGAAAACGAACACTAAACAAGGTAAAAATATATTTTAACCTTGTACATCCTTGAAAATCAATATAAAATAAGGTAAAACTTGGGTATATAGAGTTAAAGGGGTATAGTAAGTTCATATATTCAAGGTTTAATCTTATAAGTATCTGATAATGAACATAAAACAAGATAAAGCAGAGATACGTGTAAAAATTAAGGTAAAACATCCGAACACCGCTTGCGTGAGGGATACGGAGCATGCCGTTAGGCAGTGCGAAGCACCGAAGCGATAGCGTAGTGCGTAGTAGCCCGACCCGAGCGCAGCGAGGGACACGCCCAAAAAAATTTGTACAATTTATAAAAAACATCTATTTTTGCACTACCTTTCGGCGAGGTAGCTCAGATGGTTAGAGCGTAGGATTCATAACCCTAAGGTCAGGGGTTCGATTCCCCTCCTCGCTACAAGTCCCCTACCAAGGGGACATATTTATTTATGTGCTATACGTATGTCATAAAATTAGAAAAATTGATGTACTTCAGCTTTCATGGGCTAACTGAACACGAAAGAAAAACAGGTAACCGCTATGAAATTGATATCGCTATCACTCTCACCACAAAAAAACCTATTCAAGACATTCATCAAACTGTGGATTATTCTCATATAGCGCACATAGTCAGCCAAATAATGGATAAATTTAGATTCAAACTTTTAGAAGAGTTAGTTTTCTCTATTATAGAGCAATTAGAAGAACTTTACCTAAAAAATAGTCATTTGAAAGAAGGTAAGATAAAAAAAATATGGGTTAGTGCAAGCAAACATAATCCTCCTACGGGCTATCTTTCCGAAAAAAGTACCGTTGAACTATTCAAAGAATACTAAATCTACCCAAAAATTAAAATAAGGATTATATTTGTGCATAAAATAGAATAGTGGACGTACAAGAAGAAAAAAAACTAGAAAAAAAATTGAACTACAAGCGTTTGCTTATTCCTTTCTTAATAGGATTAGGAACGAGCGCGTATTTTATGTATCAGGCTTATCACCCTGAGCTAATAGATAAACTCCTTAATGCAAAACTTCACTGGATATTGATAGGGGCTTTATTTATCATCATTAGGGATTTAGGATACATGTATCGCATCAAGATTATTTCCAAAGACAAATTAAGTTGGTACAAAAGTTTTGAGATTATTATGTTATGGGAATTTGGTACGGCTATGATGCCTGCATTTATAGGTGGAACAGGATTAGCAGTGGTTTTTCTATATAGAGAAGGATTTAGCGCTGGTAAAAGTAGTGCATTTGTATTGCTGACTGCGGTTATTGACCAGTTTTTTTATGTTTGGGCAGTACCTACGGTAGTGTTATTAGCGGGCTACTCGCATGTATTTCCCACGATGGCAGAAGTTTTTGAACATTATGGAGGTAGATCACCCTTTCCGTTCCCGTTATCTACGTTGTTGTTGTTAAGCTACCTAATTAACATATTTTATTGTGTGTCTTTATCTTATACAATGTTTATCAATCCGTATTTAATTCCAAGATGGATAGATAGAATTTTTCGTACACGCATGTTAAAACGTTTTCATGAACCTGTTATGCGAGAGATCAATAATTTTACATTGGCTTTTTACGAGTTAAAAGGGTACAACCCTACATTTTGGATAAAGTTAGTAGGAGTTACGATGATTGTGTGGATTGGTAGATTTTTTTTAGTCAATTGTTTAATAGAAGCCATAGGAATTGTACTCGTACCTGAGGGATCGGTAACTACACATGCACAGATATACGGGCGATTATTAGTAATGTGGGTGATAATGCATTTATCGCCTACTCCTGGAGGTGCAGGAGTTGCTGAAGCTATCTTTCCTACCTTTTTAGGTAAATATATCATAAATGGAATGAGTGCTACTATTGCTTTACTATGGCGACTAATTTCTTATTATCCGTATTTAATTATAGGTTCTTTAATTCTACCTCGCTGGATACAGAAAACTCGCAAGAGAGTACCCATTGAATAAAAACAAAAGCCGCACTTACAATTCTGTAAATGCGACCTTAGAATTTTAACACATATTTTTAAGGCTTTTTGAAAATTTCATCTATATCTACGGTGGCTTCTTTTTTGTCAGATGTCCAGATGATGACTGCTTTCTTTTCCGCAGGAATTACTTTTTTCACTTCTGCATCCCAAAAACTACTACCCCATACTGCTTGAACCTTGTCACCAGGTTTAAGTTTTAAGTCTTTGGTCATTGGGACAATTCTATCCTCGGGAACTTTACTGGGTTTTGAACCATCTCTCCATTTCACATAGTACTCTTTGTCTCCTGCGATGCTGTGAATAGTGCCAGGATAATACCTATCTGAGCCACTAATCCATATTGCGGCTACTTTTGTGCCTATTTTGTACTTAGCTTTGCTGTCATCTTTAGAACCTAAGTCCTCTATATTTTCATCTTTTTTAACATCACCTCCCTTGTTAGTAATTTGTTGCTTATCCATAGATACCAACCATTTACCATTTACCTTTTTGAGATACACATCACTTTCTTTATTGTCTAGTTTGTTGAATAGTTTGACAGTAGCGTTATCACCCTCTACATTTTTTGATTTTACTTCAAAATCTCCTTCTTTTTTAGCATTTTGGTTAGTCATAGCCATTTGTTTGACTTGGTCTATGGCTTTTTTGGTCTCCTCGGTAGAAACTGATTTAGCAGTTTCATAGTCTCCTCGGGACATAGCTTTGGCAAACGTGATAGCAACCTCTTCAGGTGATTTGCCACTTTGTTTCTTACCCTTGCAAGCAGCTGCTGCTAACACTACTAGGGTTAGTGCAATGGTATACGATAAGTTTTTCATATTGTTTAATGATTATGTGTGCAATTTAATGCTATATCAGTTATTCGCAAAAAAAATTTTATCAATTATCTTTTAAGTTGGGTAGAAAAGATTGATTTGAAAGCGAAATTATGCTAATTGATAAGCATTTTTGAACTTATATTTTATTTTTGGGCGTGTCCCTTCGCTGCGCTTCGGGTCGGCGTGCTGCGGGCTGCGCTATCGCTGCGGTTGCTTCGCTGCGCTTCGCACTGCTGACGCACCCTCCGCATGCCTCACGCAGTAGTATTTTGATGTTTTACTTCATTTTTATACATATCTTTGCTTTACCTTGTTTGATATTGATTATCAAGTATTTACAAAGTTAAAATTTTTTATCCTATTTGAATTGCTGTTGTTTTATCTTGCTTTGTATTGATTTTCAGGTATTTGCAAGGTTAAAATGTATTTTTACCTTGTTTAAGGTTCATTATCAGATACTTACAAGGTTATGTTTTTCGTAAATGAGATTAGTGTAGTTGCTGCTTGCGTGAGGCATACGGAGGGCGTGCGTCAGCACGGTGCGAAGCCCCTCGCAAACTCTCTCACTCTTGCCCAGGGGGTGGGGCGCAGCACCGTCAGCCCGTAGCACGCCGACCTTGCCCACACGAGCGCAGCGAGGCGTGGGCAAGGACACGCCCAAAAATAAACTTGAAAAAACTAATTATTCAAAAATAATACTCCCCCTTTGTTGTCTCTAAAAAATGTATTTTTACCCCGCTTTTGATCCATGCAAATACTAACCGAAAATGTTATTGAAAAATTAGGCTATCACACTATTTTAGAAAGAGTACTGCAACATGCTATATGTCAGCACACTAAAAATATTATTCATAACCTCACACCCCAAGCAAATATTCTGTGGATAACCACACAACTCAAACAAACTGAGGAAATGATACAAGTCCTACAATTTGAAGATAATTTAGACCTCAATCATATCTACGACGTAGACTTCTTACTACAACAATTACACATTCAAAATAGCTTTCTACTACCCGAAGAATATCACAAAATACTACTTTCTCTACGAAATATTGAACGTTTGTACCGTTATTTTGAACAACGTAAAGAAAAATATCCCTCCCTTTTTGAATTAGCGCATGGTGTAAAAGTTCCTAAAACCGTCATAAATAGCATACAAAACATTGTTGATAATAACGGTAATCTAAAAGATGACGCTAGCCCCGAACTTAAACGCATACGTATCCAAATACACGAATTACAACATAAACTCCGCAAAAAGTTAGAAAACATTCTCCGAAACGCAATTAAAGAAGGCTGGGTGGATGACCAAGCACAATTAGCTGTGAGAAATGGAAAAATGGTTCTACCTATCTACGCAGAACATAAGCGTAAAATCAAAGGTTTTATCCAGGATGAGTCAGCCACAGGACAAACGATTTACATAGAACCCGAAGAGTCTCTAGAAATTCAAGGTGATATTCGTTTGTTAGAAAATGCAGAAAAAAGAGAGATTACCAAAATTTTAACTCGATTAGCCGATGAAATTCGTCCTCATTTAAATCAGCTCAAACATAATTACACATTTCAGTACAACATAGATTTTATCCGTGCTAAGGCTATTTTTGGGATACAAATCAAGGGAATATGCCCCAAAATAACATCAGAGCGAATATTTTATTTAGAAAACGCACGCAACCCTATTTTAGTCCTCAACAAATTAGATAAAAAACAAGATCTGAGTGAGGTTATACCTGTAACCGCATCTCTTGACCCAACTCAACGGATAATTTTAATTTCAGGACCTAATGCAGGGGGTAAATCCGTAGCTATGAAAACTTTTGGATTGCTTGCACTGATGATACAAGCAGGTCTACCTGTACCTACGGGTCAGAATTCGCAGGTGTGCGTGTTTCATAAGTTCATGGCGGATATTGGCGATGAACAATCCCTTGAAACTGATTTAAGTACTTACAGTGCACATCTAACTAACATGAAACTATTCCTCGATAAAGGCGATGAGCGAACTCTGTTTTTGATAGATGAATTTGGGTCAGGTACAGACCCCAAACTCGGCGGACCTATTGCAGAAGCACTTTTACATTATTTTCTACAACAAGGAATGTATGGTGTTATCACTACACATTACTCTAATCTTAAATCTTATGCACAACAAGCAGAGGGTATCACTAACGCCGCCATGATTTTTGATACTCAAACCATGAAACCAACCTATCAACTTAAAATAGGGTTACCTGGAAGTAGTTTTGCCTTAGAGATAGCACAGCGTATTGGTCTGCCTGCATACATTATAGAATATGCTAAATCCTCAGTAGGAGAACAACAAACACAAATAGAACATCTCTTGCAAATTATTACCCAAGAGCGAAATTCCCTTACTCAACAAACTCATATCCTGCAACAAAAAAATAAAGAGTTAGAAAATTTACTCAAAAAGTATCAGCAAGAGCAAGAGAAATTAGAAAAAGAAAAAAGACAAATTATCCGCCAGGCTGAGGAAACAGCAGCTAAACTCATCAAAGAAGCAAACAAGAAAATTGAAGAAACAATACGTACTATCAAAGAAAATAATGCAGACAAAGAAATTACAAAACAGGTACGTCAGACCTTAAAGCAAGAAGGATTAGTTTTAGAAGAGAAGTCTAAAAAAGAAAGAGAAGCGGAGGAGGCTCTTATTATTGCAGAAAATCAAGATATTCAAAAAGGGGATTATGTAAAAGTGCGCGCTACGCAAGCCGTAGGTGAAGTGGTAGAAGTGCAGAAAAAGAAAGTTCTGGTCAATGTATCAGGTATTTCTATGTTACTCAATCTCAAAGATGTACAGAAGGTTATTCATAGTCCGCCTAAAACTCAAAGACAAAGTAATAATATTGCTCAAACGCTTAAAGATAAAATGTCGTCTATAAGTATGCAATTAGATATCAGAGGGCAAAGGACAGAACCAGCAAAGCAGCTTATAGAAAAATTTATAGATGATGCTATTTTAACAGGATTAAGGGAGGTTCGTATTTTACATGGCAAGGGCAATGGTATTCTCAAACAAGTTACGCGGGATTTACTTAAAAATTACAAGCAGATAGAGTCCTACTCTGATGCGCCCGAGGAAGCAGGAGGAGGGGGTATAACCATAGTTGTATTTAAGCAATAGATGCAGATTAGTAAGATAGGTCTGCAAGCGGTCTGAGATTTTTATCTTTTTCTTTTTGGGCGTGTCCCTCGCTAATGCTCGGGTCGGCGTGCTACGGGCTGCGCTATCGCTTCGGTGCTTCGCTTGCGCTACGCACTGCTCACGCACCCTCCGCATGCCTCACGCAGCAGCCTTTTGATGTTTTACCTCGTTCTTATACATATCCTTGCTTTACCTTGTTTAATATTGATTTTCAACTACTTACAAGGTCAAAATTTTTTTACCTTGTTTCAAACGTTGTTACTTTACCTTGTTTTATATTGATTTTCAAGTATTTGTAATGTTAAATCTTGAATACATGAATTTTACACGACCCTTTAACCTTAAATACGCAAATTTTACCTTATTTTGAATTGATTTTCAATGATTTACAAGGTTAAAATATATTTTTACCTTGTTTTCTGTTCATTTTCAAATACTTACAAGGTAAAAGTTTGTATAAGCGAACTTAGTTTGATAGCCGCTTGCGTGAGGCATGCGGAGGGCGTGCGTCAGCACGGTGCGAAGCCCTCGCCCACGTTTTTACCCTTGCCCAGGGGGTGGGCGGGGCGCAGCACCGTTAGCCCGTAGCACGCCGACCTTGCCCACATGAGCGCAGCGAGACGTGGGCAAGGACACGCCCAAAAAAACATACAATACTATCAAGGTGTCCATATTGCACCTGTTACAGCATTCCTAACTGCACCCGTAACATTGTTTATCGTATTCTTTTGATGTATCCATCGCATCAACCCTAAAAATGCAAATACAAGCGCTTCCTTGTAGTCTATCAATACAGGGTCAGGTAAGAAATAGAATATATTGTGCGCCCTTCCATAATTTTGAATGCAATCCATGAGAAACACATTATGCGCCCCACCCCCTGTTACAAAAACTTGCTGCCCTAAATCAACCTTTGTCAATTCTTTTATGCTTTTTGCAATCGTTTTTGCTACAAAATGGTAATAAGTATGAAGAACATTTTCTATCTCAAAGGAAAAGTAGGACTCTAAAATAGGTTTTATTTCCTTTTCATACTGTTCTCTTCCAAGCGACTTAGGTGGACTCTGTAACAAAAAGTGCCATTGTTCTAATTCTTGAAAAAGTTCCGAGATAATTTTACCTTGTTGGGCTATATGTCCATTTTTGTCGTAAGTTGTATTAAAAAATTGTTGTGTAAGGTCATTTATGGCAATATTGACAAAAACAAGGTCTGATGCTATAACTTCTTTTGAGTATTGCGGATGAAAAGAAAAATTAGCTATCCCGCCGAGATTTAAGAAAATAGGGTACTTAATAGAATTAAAAAGATATTTCTCACCACAAGGAACGAGAGGTGCGCCATTACCTTTGAGCGCTACATCTAATCGCCTAAAATCAGCAACTACGGGAACTCCGATTATGGCCGCAATATCAGCAGGGTTGCCAATCTGTAAGGTATAGCCTTGCTTGGGATTATGTAGCACCGTGTGTCCGTGCGAAGCGACAAAATCTATAATAGGATAGTTCTTTTGTTTGAGATACTCTCCCCATAAAAGTCCTAATTCGTGGTCTAATGAAGCAATTTGCTCAACAGAATATGTATGTGCGTTTTTGAGTTTTTGTATTAAAACTTCTGAGTAATGATAAGTAGTAGCATCAATAATATCGTACTTCCACAAAAGAAAATCGTTTGAAAATCGTACATAACAAATGTCTAAACCATCTAGTGAAGTACCCGACATCAATCCTACTGCATACCAGGTACGCATTAAGCTTTTTCTATTTGAAGCACTTTACGTAGAATATTGCTAAACTCAAGTCCCTCTTCTAAAAAGTATTCCAACTCTTCAGGCTTTAAGATTTTATTTTTGTGTATCAAAATTTTGTTGTTATGCACTTCCATATATAGACCGTCATGTTTCTCAAAAAAACGGATAACAGGTTCTTGAAACAAATTACGAATAGCTTGTTCATCTGCGCCTTTAAGGACGTACTTCCGTGAGAATTCAGGATACTCTTTGAAGTCTATGTCTTGTGCACCGAATCGTTCTGCTATACGGTCTGATAAAAACTCTTTGGCAATAGTGAAGTCAGGGATATTTGTTTCGTATGAAATTAAGCGGTCATCAATATACACGTAACTAATTCCATTGCACTCAAAAATTGCTGTTCTAATTTTAAGTTCATTTTTGTATATATATCCTACTACTTTACTTTTTCCTTTTTCAATTCGTGCTAATGTAGGCATTTCTTTAACTACTTGCCTATCTAAGTTCTCTAACTCTAAAACGTTGTAATGTAATTTCTCAGCAAGTGCGATGTATTGCTTTCTGCGGCGTTTTCTTCCCGTATTTTCATTAACAACCGCCATAATAATCAATGCAAGGACTATTGCCGCAGACACAATACCAATAATAATTTCTAAAATTTCTTGTTGGTCCATATTCTTTTGACAAAGGTTCACACAAAAATATAACTATTTTTCAATACTTAAAAAAATAATACATTTTTTTTGCATATTCAGTATAAACAGTTAGTAGTCCTTCTTCATCTTTCCACCAGTAGTGTTCATTGTAGTCCAGAGCGGGTGCAGGTTGTATACATAGACTAATATTTTTATTTTGCCTAAATTTTTTTTGGAATATTTGCCTTACCCGATTAGTATGAAATGCTGTGCTTATTATCATGATTTTTTTTAAGTTAAGTTTTTGAGCGTATTCTGCGATGGCGTCTGCTTCCTCTTTGGTACTAGTTCCTTCCAGCAAGCAATGTACTGCTGTATCAGGTACTTGATAACGTTTAGTTAGAGCAATTTTTGTTAATTCTGCTTCTGTATAAGGTAAGTCCAGTAGCTCTATATTCTCGGGTATGATAGCGCCTGTGCAAACAATCTGAGGAGCATATTTTTTGTGAAACAGGAATGCGGCATGTTTAGCGCGCTCATCTGCTGAACCACTTAGCACAAAAATAACTTCACAAGGTTGTAATTTATCTTGATAAATCAGATAATTTCCTATACTGCGAAGAATACTAACTCTGAATATAATCAGTAAAAATACTATAATTATAGGGGCGGCGATAAAAATAATCCATCTTTTTTTTGCACTTAATTTCATTATTGTCAAAGATAGGTAAAATTTAGAAAAGTGGGATTTTATCTAAGGTTTTGATTATTTCTATGAATATGATTTTATTTTTGGGCGTGTCCCTCGCTGCGCTCGGGTCGGGCTACTGCGCACTACGCTAACGCTCGGTGCTACGCTGCGCTTCGCACTGCCTAACGGCATGCTCCGTATCCCTCACGCAAGCAGCTTTTGGATGTTTTACCTTGTATTTATACCTGCGTTTGCTTTACCTTCTTTAATGTTGATTATCAAATACTTACAAAGTTAAAATTTTTTACCTTGTTTTAATTACACTCCTTTATCTTGTTTAACATTGATTGATTTTCAAGTATGTACAAGGTTAAACCTTGAATGTATGGGCTTTTTGAAACCCTTTAACCTTGATTCCTAAAATTTTACTTTATCTTCAATTCATTTTCAATGAGTTACAAGGTTAAGATTTGTTTTTACTTTGTTTAGTATTCATTTTCAGATACTTACAAGGTTGAATTTAAATAAGTGAGAGTGTCATACTTGCTGCTTGCGTGAGGCATGCGGAGGGCGTGCGTCAGCACGGTGCGAAGCCCCTCGCCCGCGCTTTCACTCTTGCCCAGGGGGTGGGCGGGTGGGGCGTAGCACCGTCAGCCCGTAGCACGCCGACCCGAGCGCAGCGAGGGACACGCCCAAAAAAAATAAAACTTCTAAATCAAACTTAAATGAGATCTCAACGTAACTTAACCTGAATAAAATTTGTTATTTTGCCTGTACTTATGTCCAAAAAATTTGAACTTATATCCGACTTTGAACCCGCTGGCGACCAGCCCGAAGCCATAGAGCAACTCGTAAAAAGCGTCCAAAGCGGAGAACCTCATACAGTATTACTTGGAGTAACAGGTTCAGGTAAAACTTTTACGATTGCCAATATGTTAGCCCATTTGAACCGCCCTGCATTGGTGTTAAGCCACAATAAAACCCTCGCCGCACAGCTATACGGAGAATTTAAGCAATTCTTTCCAAATAACGCAGTAGAATATTTTATCTCGTATTATGATTACTATCAACCTGAGTCCTACATTCCAAGCACAAATACATATATTGAAAAACAACTCTCCATTAACCAAAAAATAGAAAAATTTAGATTAAGAACAGTAAATTCTCTGATATCAGGCAGAAAAGATGTAGTTGTTGTGAGCTCAATTAGCTGTATCTACGGTATGGGTAACCCCAAGGACTATCACAACAGCATACTACATTTCAAAAAAGGACAAATTATTTCTAAAACCACTTTTTTATACAAACTAACCGAAATTTTGTACAGCCGAGATGATATCAACTTTAATCCCTCTAACTTTCGTATTCGGGGCGAAAATGTAGATGTATTCCCTTTGTACGAAGATAACGCCTATCGTTTTGTATTTTTCAGCGACCAAATTGAGCAAATTTTAGAAATTGACCCAATAAACGGAACAAAAATTAAAGAGGTAGACCAGGTTATTATTTATCCTTCCAACATTTTTGTTACCCCCAAGCATGTATTGGATGAAGCCATTCGTAAAATTCAAGATGAACTGTATCAACAAGTTCAGTATTTCAAGCGCATGGGTATGATGGAAGAGGCTAAACGAATAGAAGATAGAACTACTAACGACATGGAAATGATGCGAGAAGTAGGCTACTGCTCAGGAATAGAGAACTATTCTGTATATTTATCACAACGGGAACGCCATAGTCGCCCTTATTGCTTGCTAGATTACTTTCCCGAAGATTACATTCTCATTATAGATGAAAGTCATGTTACTATACCTCAGGTTCGGGCTATGTATAATGGTGATAGGCAACGTAAGTTAGTTTTAGTAGAACACGGTTTTAGACTTCCCTCTGCGTTAGATAACAGACCTTTGAAGTTTGAAGAGTTTGAAGCAATGCCCAACCAAAAAGTATATGTATCTGCTACCCCAGGCGATTATGAATTAAGACAAAGTCAAGGGATTTTAGTAGAGCAGATTGTCCGCCCCACAGGACTATTAGACCCTCCCGTAGAGGTTCGTCCTTGTATCAAGCAGGTAGATGACTTATTATATGAAATTAAGAACAGGGTACAAAAAAAGGAGCGAGTAATTGTTTTGACTTTAACTAAACGCATGAGCGAAGAGCTAACGGAGTTTATGGCTAACCTGAACATTAAAGTAAAGTATATTCACTCTTCTGTAACTGCGTTAGAGAGAGTAGAAATTTTACGGCAGTTACGCTTAGGAGTTATCGATGTGATTGTAGGTGTAAATTTACTTAGGGAGGGTTTAGATTTGCCTGAGGTAAGTTTAGTGGCTATTTTAGATGCAGATAAAGAAGGTTTTTTGCGTTCTGAAAAGGCCTTAATACAGTCTGCGGGGCGTGCGGCTAGAAATGAAAATGGTAAGGTCATTTTATATGCGGATAAGATTACTGATGCTATGCAACGCTTGATAGATGAAACTAATCGTAGAAGGGAAAAACAGATTTTATACAACCAAGTGCATGGGATTACACCCAGGAGCATCAAGAAAGATAGACAAAGTATTCTTGAGCAAACCTCTGCCGCAGATGGGGTAGATACAAGCCTAACAAAAAGTTACTATGTAGAGAATGAAGAGTTATCCGTAGCGGCGGATCCTTTGACTCCGCTCTTATCATCTGATGAAATTAAAAATCTTATTCAGCAAACACGAGAAAAGATGCTCGAAGCCGCTGATAATATGAACTTTCTTTTGGCGGCAAAGTATCGTGATGAAATGATTCAATTAGAAAAGTTGCTTGCCGAAAAACGAAGTAAAAAAGGCGTAAAGTAATATTTTTTGGGCGTGTCCTTGCCTGCGTTTCACATGCGCTCATGCAGGCAAGGTCGGCGTGCTGCGGGCTAACGGTGCTACGCCCCCACCCCCTGGGCAAGAGTGAAAGAGGGGATGAGGGCTTCGCACCGTGCTGACGCACGCCCTTCGCATGCCTCACGCAAAGAACGCTGCAAGTAAGCTAATCTGATTTATTTAAATTTAACCTTGTAAATAACTGATAATGAAGATTAAACAAGGTAAAAATATATTTTTACTTTGTAAACATTTGAAAATGAATGCAAAATAAGGTAAAGGTTATTTAATCAGGGTTAAAGGAACGTTTAAGGTCTATGCATTCAAGGTTTAACCTTGTATATGCTTGAAAATCAATCTAAAATAAGATAAAACAAACGCAACTTAAACGAAGTAAAAATTTTTAACTTTGTAAGTGTTTGATAATCAACGTTAAAAAAGGTAAAACAAAGATATGTATAAAAACAAGGTAAAACATCCAAAGGCTGCTGCGTGAGGCATGCGGAGGGTGCGTCAGCAGTGCGAAGCACCGAAGCGATAGCGCAGCCCGTAGCACGCCGACCCGAAGCACAGCGAAGGGACACGCCCAAAAAAATAAAATAAATTCCCTAACTTGAAACTAATTAGACAATAACAATCCCCAACTCTGAAAGAATATTACTGCGAATTAAAAGCAAATTTTGATGTAATTGTAAATGCGCTTGTATCTTTTCTTGATCGTCAGAAGGTACGTTTTTCAAGTTTTGTAAGTTCTCTTGAATCAAATTTTCTATGTTCCTCTTGCGTAAATATAAAATCGCATACTGCAAACTCTTAGGTAAATCCCTGTCAAGACTAAAATCTAAACCTTCACGCGCTATCCATTGCGGGCTGTATTCGTGTTTATGTTTCTCTGCTATCAATTCTACTACTATGTTGGCTAATGTTTTATTTTCATGATGTATGAGTAATTCTAGATTAGCAGTATTGTGGGTTTGGTATTGCTGCATAAGCATCTTGTAAATCTGCTGGTAATAAGGATTTTTTATTTCCTCTTCTACTTGCGTAATCTCTTGATCTAAAATTTGAAACACAAAAACATTTAGGTCTTGGATGTATGTATCCCCATACAAGAGTAGTAATCGTAAAATTTCACGTTCCTGACTTTCTGAATAAGGATAAAAATTTTGAGCATGGTTTGCTGGATTTTGGGTTATAGTAACAGGAGTTTGATTTTTTTTTTCTTTATCTTTCTGCTTTTTATATTCCTTGTATTGGTTTTGGAATTGCTCAAATAAATAGTCTTTTGAGATATTAGCTTGTTTAGCTATTTGGTAAACGTATTCTTGTTGAGTAATAGGATTAGGAATGAGCATAATATCTTGCAAAATAGTTTGCTGCACATTGCTTCTTTGAACGGGGTCATCTTCGGCTTGTGCATACAAGTAGTCAAACTTATACAGGATACCATCTTTTTTTTGGTTTTGAATGTACATTTTAACTTCATCAGGGGAATGGGCTTGAGCAAATGAGTCAGGGTCATCATCAGGATTGAGAGGAATAGTTTTTACATGAATATTATAGGGTAAGAGTATTTCTATAGCCTTAAAAAAAGCATTTTTACCTGCGGTATCGCCATCGTAGAATATTGTAATGTTTTTAGTAAGTTTGGCTAGTATTTGAGCTTGCTCTTGCGTAAACGCAGTACCACTGCTGGCTACTACATTTTCTACCCCTGATTGGTGCAAAGAAATAACATCTAAATAACCTTCTGTGAGGATAACTTCATCACTTTTACGTATAGGCGTGCGAGCATAAAATAAGCCATACAATATGCTGCTTTTATGGTAAATAGGACTTTCAACAGAATTGATATACTTGGGTGTATTTTTATCTTGGACAAGGACTCTTCCTGCAAAACCTGCTATTCTACCACTATGGGTATGAATAGGGAACATTAATCTATCTTTGAAAGCATCATAGTACTGCTGAGTATTTTCACTTTGTTTAATTAAACCTGTTTCAAGGAGATATTTTACTTCATATTGTTTTTGCAGAGCTTCTCTTAAAAGGGCATTACCTTGCGCAGGTGCATAACCTAACTGAAATTTTTCAATAGTCTCTTCTTTTATGCCTCGTTTTTTGAGATAAGATAAAGCAGTTTTTCCTGCTTCGGTTTTCCACAATTGATGACTAAAAAACTGCTGTGCAAATTGATTGACAATATAAAGACTTTCCTCTTGAGAAGTGTTTTGAGGGTCGCTTTCTTGCCAATGTATGGGAATATTGTATTTTTCGGCTAGAAATTTTAATGCTTCGGTGTAGGAGTATTTTTCATGTTCCATAATAAAGTGTATAACATCTCCCCCTGCACCACAACCAAAACATTTGTATATGCCCATAGTGGGATTGACATGAAATGAGGGGGTTTTTTCATGGTGGAATGGGCATAAACCCGTGTAAGTTTTACCTCGTTTTTTTAGCTTTACATACGAACTTATGATATCTACTATGTCGGCATGTTGTTTTATTTGTTCGATAATAGTTTGGGGGATTTTCATACAGTACAAAGATACGAATTTTTGGGCGTGTCCTTGCCCACGTCTTGCTGCGCTCGTGTGGGCAAGGTCGGCGTGCTGCGGGCTAACGGTGCTACGCCCCCCCCCCGCCCACCCCCTGGGCAATAAGGAAGGCGTGGGCGTGGGGCTTCGCACCGTGCTAACGCACGCCCTCCGCATGCCTCACGCAAGCATGCTATAAAACTAATCCCACTTATTTAAATCTAACTTTGTAAGTGTCTGAAAATGAACGTTAAACAAGGTAAAAATATACTTATGCCTCGTAAATACTTGAAAATGAGTACTAAACAAGGTAAAACTTGAGTATCTAAGGTTAAAAAGGTGTAAAAAGTCCATATATTCAAGGTTTAACCTTGTATATACTTGAAAATCAAGGTGAAGCAAGATAAAAATAGCACAACTAAAACAAGGTAAAAAACTTTCACCTTGTAAGTAACTGATAATGAATGTTAAACAAGGTAAAGCAAACGTATATATACAAACAAGGTAAAACATCCAAAGGCTGCTGCGTGAGGCATGCGGAGGGTGCGTGAGCAGTGCGGAGCGCAGCGAAGCACCGAAGCGATAGCGCAGCCCGCAGCACGCCGACCCGAGCGCAGCGAAGGGACACGCCCAAAAAATAAACTCAATTTGCCAAACTAATGGTCAGATTTAATACAATTGAAAAGTAAAAATTTAACCTTGTGTAAAATAAAGAATTCCTATCCTTTAACTATTCTATCTTTGCAGTGTGAGTTTATCCCTCAAAAAACTACTCTCTCAAACTGCTATTTACGGTATAAGCAGCATTCTAGGACGACTACTCAACTACTTATTAGTTCCGTTGTACACTCGTGTGTTAGCCCCATCAGAGTACGGAGTTGTAACAGACTTGATGGCTTATGTCAGTTTTATGCTGGTATTATACAGCTACGGAATGGAAACTACCTTTTTTCGATTTAGCAGCCAAAGAGAATACAATCCAAATGATGTGTACGGGACTATCCTAACCCTGTTAAGCGCTACCTCCATTATCATTACAGTTATTTTAATCATCTTCGCACGACCCTTGGCTCATTTATTATCCTATTCGGCATATCCGCAGTATATTATTTACCTGGCAGTTATTTTAGCCTTAGATACCATTTCTGCAATACAATTTGCTTGGCTACGCAAACAAGAAAAAGCGATTACATTTGCTCTCATCCGCTTGATGAATATATTTTCTAATATAATTCTCAATATCTACTTCGTAGCTTATCTAAAAAAAGGGGTAGAGTACATTTTTATTACGAATGTGATATGCTCTTTACTCACCACTGTGAGCTTGCTGCCCATAACCTTACCTAAAAAATTTACTTTTCAACACAAATGGATAAAATCTATGCTTATTTATGGTAGTCCGCTATTAGTTTCAGGTTTAGCAGGCATGATTAACGAAAATTTAGACAGAATATTACTCAAACGCTATCTACCCAAAAATTTTTACCCTGGATTGACTAATGATGAGGTTGTAGGGATTTATGGAGCATGTTACAAGCTGTCTATTTTTGTCAGCTTAGTGGTACAAGCATTCAGATATGGTGCAGAACCGTTTTACTTCAAAAAATCTGTGGACAATGACGCTAAACAAATTTATAGTAAAATCATGGATTATTTTGTACCTGCTGTTTTTTTTATATGCGTAGTAGTAACTGCTTTTCTTAATGAAATAGGACTTATGATAGGTAAAAATTTTCGTTCGGGGTTACACATTGTTCCTATTTTATTGATAGCCAATGCTTTTTTAGGAATATACTATAATTTATCAGTTTGGTACAAGTTAACTCAAAAGACGGAATGGGCGTTATATATTTCTCTTATAGGTGCAGGATTAACTATATTGATTAACTTAGTCGGGATACCTGTTTGGGGAATGATGGCAAGCGTGTATGCTACTTTGGCATGTTATGCTGTTATGATGGTACTGAGTTACTATTGGGGGCAAAAATTCTATCCTATACCATATAACAGAAATAGTTTGATATTTTACTGTATTTTTTCAATAGGGATGATTGTTTTTTTAGCTTACCTACCAAAGTGGGATTGTAGTACATTGATTCAGTTTTGGATTAAGGCAGGTACTGTTCTTTTATATGTAGGGATATTTGTTGGATATAATAGATTTTTGATGCGAGGTTAGTGTAGGTAGTATTTTTATTTTTGGGCGTGTCCTTGTGGGCGTTACGCTGCGCGTATGCCCACAAGGTCGGCGTGCTACGGGCTGACGGTGCTGC
>JANWVE010000289.1 GCA_025057675.1 Bacteroidia bacterium | reverse complement strand
GAAGCACCGTCAGCCCGTAGCACGCCGACCTTGCACACACGAGCGCAGCGAGACGTGGGCAAGGACACGCCCAAAAATAAATCTCATTCAATCATCACAAACGCACCCCAGTAATACGGTTCTTTATATTGCTTGCGGATTTCTTGCTGGGCTACTTGAAATGCTTTACGTTTGGGCATTCCCTTTTTTTGCCAATTCTCATAAAATTTAGTCATGAGCAGCTGCGTAGCTTCATCATTTACTTTCCACAAGCTCATGATAATACTCTGTGCTCCCGCTACCTTAAATGCCCGTTGCAAACCATAAACTCCTTCCTTACTCGCTTGTCCTAACCCCGTTTCACACGCACTTAACACAACCAACTCCGTACTATCTAACTCCATATTCATCACTTCAAACGCCGTTAATTTCCCATCTTCTCTTTCTAATGGGCGTATTTCCATTCTATCATAATCCACTACACCTGCGAATAAAAGTCCTGCATTGAGCATGGCTTGCGTACTGCTTTGATACTGTCCTCTCTTAAAATATCCATGTGTAGCAACGTGTAAAACACATGGGTTTTTGATGGATTTAACATATTCCTCAGTAGCATTATGACCTATTACGGTAGTAGCATTAGGTAATAATATACCAATTTCCCTGACCTCCTTCTCAGCACCTTCTAATTGTAATAAACTCTCAATATCGCGCTGTTCTATTGGCTTTTCGTTATCTTTGGTGTCTATCCCAAGATTAAACGTAGGATTGCCTACCAAAACACTCTTTTTACTACACGATTTATACTGTGCTACAAGGTCTTTGGTATTTGTTACGTTTATTATTTCTATCTCATCAAACACATATCTATTCTGCTTGACGTTGTATAAAGTAGAAATATTTACTTTGTAATAAATTCCATCAGGCGAAAAGAAAACTTGTTTAATACCTTTGAGTTTATCTGCAAAAGGTTTCCAAAAAACACTGTAACTGTACGGATCTGCAATTTTATACCTTGTACTGCGATAGTAATTGATAAAAAAATGCTTTTCTAACATATTTCCATAAGGCAGTAAAACCAGTTCAGGGTATTTACCCCATTTTGTGATAACTAATCCAAAATAGATTACACTATCCTTGTTTACTTCTACTCGTACGATTTCAATGGCTGCTTGGTTTTTTGTAAGGGTATTTTGAATGTCTCTCCAAGT
>JANWVE010000288.1 GCA_025057675.1 Bacteroidia bacterium | reverse complement strand
GAGGTCTTTGATGTTTTGAGCGGACAAAGTCAGAGGTTGGTAGCCCGCTAAAATCAAGGTTAAATCTCCATTTCCTAATGCACTGATATCTGCTTGACCTTTTGCGTTTGTGGTAACGGAAGCAGTTTTGTCCGCATTAGTGATAACAACATTTTCTAACAAGCGCAAGGTTTGCGCGTCTTTTACAGTTATAGTATTTTGTGCATGTAGGCATACTACTGCCATTAGCCATGCAATGATAACAATGCAGCTTCTTTTCATACTTTAATTACTTGGAAATAAGGTTAATGAAAAATGAAATGAAATTATTTATTAAGTTATGGAAAGGATAGATTTTACATTTACACACAACTGCGGTTTCAGTTTGAATGATTTTTTTACAAACTGTAAGTGTGTGAAGGAAAGCAGTTTATTCAAAAATAATTGTCTAATGTTTTACACGCACATTAAGTAAGTTGAAATGTCAGGTTAAGCAGTGCGTTGATATACCTCTGGTGGAGGTTCAGGTAAATTCAAATATATGCGGCCGATATCAAAAAAGTTACTGTGATTGATAGAGATAAGATAAGATGAACGAATAAGATAAAAATTTACCACGGTTAAATACGTGTCTTTGACTTCAAACTTAAGATAGTTCTTTGATTTTGGGTTTTTATCTTGGTGATGTTCTAATGCATTCTCTAAATCCTGTATGAGTATTTTTTCTTTTGAGTCAAGGTAGGCGGCAATATAATATATTCCATTTCTCTCCTCTATACTTTGGATGTCATACCACTCTTGTTGCCATATACATTCTTTTTCGTTGATTTTGATAAATGTTTTGTCATTTGAAGGTACGCTGATATGTACAAGGTTTTGTTTTTTGTTTTTGAGTAAGCGGGCAACTTTGGTGTGATGAATACCTATTTGTGTTAAAAGTAAAGTGGTATGGATGAGAGTGTGGAATATCCAAATAATTAAGAGTATCCAGGCTGTGATGAAATGATATCTTTTCATTATGTTTTGCAAAGATAAAGCAATTTATTTGAAATAAATCAAGTGTGAGAGAATATCTTTTTTGTACAGAGGTTTATATTTTGTTTTTGTTAGTTGGTTTTATTGGTTTTAATAGCAGTTAATTTTAATGTTTTTTTTGGGCGTGTCCCTTCGCTTGCGCTCGGGTCGGCGTGCTACGGGCTACGCTTCGCTTCGGTGCTTTGCTGCGCTTCGCACCGTGCTAACGCACGCCCT
>JANWVE010000287.1 GCA_025057675.1 Bacteroidia bacterium | reverse complement strand
TACATAACCCTTTAACCCTGATTAAATAAGCTTTACCTTGTTTTTTACTCATTTTCAAATGTTTACAAGATTAAAGTCTATTTTTATCCTGTTTAATTTTCATTTTCAATTACTTACAGGGTTACATTTTGTGTAAGTGGATTTAGTTTATTAGCCGCTTGCGTGAGGCATGCGAAGGGCAAGCCTTCAGGCTTGGTGCGAAGCCCCTCGCCCACGCTTTTACTTTTGACCAGAGGGTGGGCGGGTGGGGCGCAGCACCGTTAGCCCGCAGCACGCCGACCTTGCCTGCATGAGCGCTAGCGAAACGCAGGCAAGGACACGCCCAAAAAAGTAAAATAAAAAAGTAGACTTGATATATTTGCATTAAAGTATGATAATTATAAACCATGTCATTTTATCTGATGATATAAAAGAACAGTATTTTCACTGTCATTTAGATAAATGTAAAGGTATGTGCTGTGTAAAAGGCGACCAAGGAGCCCCCTTAGAAGCCGAAGAGTTACCTATTTTAGAACAAATTTACTCTAAAATAGAACCTTATTTGTCCGCAAAAAGCAAAAAAACCATATCCGAAAAAGGACTTTTTCAATTTCATGAAAAAGACAACGATTATACAACTACTACAAACGGCAATCAAGAAGAGTGTGTATTTGCTATCCTGACCGATGAAGGTATTTGGAAGTGTGCGATTGAACAAGCTTACTTTGATCAAAAAATTAGCTTTCGCAAACCTATTTCTTGCCATTTGTATCCTGTTCGTATTACCCGAGTGCAAGGCATGGACCTACTCAATTATGAGCGCTGGGATATTTGTAATCCTGCTTGCCATTATGGAAAGAGTCTAAAAGTACCTGTTTATCGTTTTGTGCAGGAAGCACTGATAAGAAAGTATGGGCAAGAGTGGTTTGATAAACTACTAAAAGAATGTGAAACGGAAAGGTAAAAGTGATTTTTTACCTTGTATATATCTGAATATCAATTGAAAACAAGATAAAATTCGCGTATTGAAGGTTAAAAGGGTGTAAAAAGTCGATGTATTGAGAGTTTAACCTTATACATACTTGAAAATGAACTCAAAACAATATAAAATGGGGGTATATCAAACAGGGTAAAAAATTTTAACTTTTTAAGTATTTGATAATGAGCATTAAACAAGGTAAAACAAACGTATGTATGCGAACAAGGTAAAACATCCCAAGGCTGCTGCGTGAGGCATGCGGAGGGTGCGTAAGCAGTGCGTAGCGCAGCGAAGCACCGAAGCGATAGCGCAGCCCGC
>JANWVE010000286.1 GCA_025057675.1 Bacteroidia bacterium | reverse complement strand
TAAGGTTTTCATTAAATAGCAAATCTATTTCGGTAGGGCTTACAACAGTTGCAGAGAGTAGTTCAGGTGGAGTAGTGTCCACAATAATTGGACCTACATAAAGGTCATCAAGGTAAAATTTGGTTGCGTTGGATATAGTATATTGGCAATACCAACCTACATAGCTAGTAGTAGTATGTGTATTGTCGAATGCTGTACCTTGTGAAACAAAATAAGCGCCTGTACCTGTGGTATCGGCTAAAAGTTCCCAATTACCGATATTATCACGTGTAACTTTTAATCGAACAAGGTTGTTGCTTTTAGCTACGGTACCTGGTATCCCTGCAATGATGCGCGTGCGTACAGAACCTGTTTGTCTGTATAAGGAAATAGTGTCTGTGCTACCTGTGCTACCGCCAAGTTGTACATAATAGCCGTTAAGTGGCGTTTTTAGGTCAGATTGATTAGAAACAAGGTAAAAACGACAAAAATTTGAGGTGCTGGGCGAAAAAGCAAAACGGATCCATACATTCCATTCTGTATTATTGATTGAGGTATTCGCGGTAGCTAACGAGGAATTTCCTGCCGTGCTGGCGTTACTTTGCAGTTGAAAACTAGTGTTGACAATAAAATTTCCTACATCACCTACCCATGCAGGGGATGAAGTAAAATTCCCATCGCTAAAATTGTCGGTTACTTGGGCATAGAATATTTTACAAAGCAAAAGCAAGCAAAAGCAGTATATTCCATATTTCATGATACGAAGGTACGGCTTTTTAGATACAATTACAAAAGGTAATAGTTTTAGATTTATCTTTTTGGGCGTGTCCCTCGCTGCGCTCGGGTCGGCGTGCTGCGGGCTGCGCTATCGCTTCGGTGCTTCGCTGCGCTACGCACTGCTGACGCACCCTCCGCATGCCTCACGCAGCATCTTTTTGACATTTTACCTTGTTTTTAGACATGTCTTTGCTTTACCTTGTTTAATTCTGATTATCAAATACTTGCAAGGTAAAGATTTTTTATCTTGTTTTAAGTGAGCCTGTTTTACTTTATTTTGTATTGATTTTTAAGCATTTACAAGGTTAAACCTTGAATACATGGACTCTTGATAACCCTTTAACACTGAATACCGAATTTTTACTTTATTTTGTATTGATTTTCAAGTATTTACAAGATTAAAATATATTTTTATCTTGTTTACTGCTCATTTTCAATTACTTACAAAGTTAAGCTTTCAACAAATAGATTCCGCCGACCTGCAAAGGTTTTTGCGTGAGGCATGCGAAGGGCAAGCCGTTAGGCTTGGTGCGTAGCGGAGCGTAGCACCGTCAGCCCGTAGCACGC
>JANWVE010000285.1 GCA_025057675.1 Bacteroidia bacterium | reverse complement strand
AATCAACATAAAAAATTTGACTTATGGATAAAGTATCAATAATTAGAGAACAAATGTTTAAAAAGAATTTGAAAGTTTCTGATTTGGCAGAGAGGATAGGTGTGAAAAGGCATGTTATAGATAATGCTTTGCACAGGGGAGTTTTTAGCTATAAACTCCTTGAAAAAATTTGCAAAGAGTTAGATTTAGATTTATCAAAATTTGAAAAAGATAACCCCGACCAACCCGAAAAGCAAGCTGGAGACTGGAGTAAACCCAAGTTAATTTTACCGCCGGAGAATGCGAAATACAATGTAATTGTGTTGCCGTACAAAGTTCCTGCGGGTATCTTTAACAATCAAGACCCCGACTGGGACTTATGCGAAAAACTGTATCTGCCGGGTTTGCCTAATATTTTGCATTTTGGCATCTATGCCACTGGAGAAAGTATGCAACCTACTATCAACGAAAATGATATGGTAATATGCCTGCCGCACAATCCTTTTGATGGGCTTTCAGAAAAAAGTATCTACGTCATCGTATCCACTGATGGAAACACTACGGTTAAGCGTATCCGTGAAAAAGAAAACGAACTTGTGCTTATTCCAGATAACGAGGAAATGGCTTATATGACTGTTAAGAAAGAAAATGTTATGCAAATCCTAAAAGCTGTAGGTGTATTTAAAAAATTCTGACAGTCAATATATTAGACAGTACTAAAATTTGCGTCAGTTGCGTCAGTCAAAATCAAAAATATAACATATTGAATATGAATAAGAAAACAGAAAAAAACAGCAAAAACAACCGCACTCCGCTACTCTCCGCTTTTCAGCCCTCTTGCTATAACCAAGAGGGTTTTGATTACCCTGCGTCAGTATGTGCGTCACTTCTGAAAAAACTAAAAATTGTACCCACTATGAAAAATAGCAAACCGCCTTACAAACCTGCCAGATTAGTTATCCCTAAAAAAGATAGCCAAAGGTGGTATGTTATTTTTTATGTATTTAATCAGAAAACACTTAAATTTCAGAGAGTTAGAGATTATACAGTAAATAAGTTCAAGACACAGAAAGAAAGAAAAGAGTTTGC
Source organism: Bacteroidia bacterium (assembly GCA_025057675.1). Taxonomy (GTDB): domain Bacteria; phylum Bacteroidota; class Bacteroidia; order JANWVE01; family JANWVE01; genus JANWVE01. The sequence goes on along the minus strand of JANWVE010000285.1, from coordinate 263 downwards.
CAAACTGTTTATTCAGCGTATCAATGAAAAACTGCGTGACGGTGCTATCATAGGTCCTGTAACCTACAACAGAAAAAATACTAGTGAGAAAATACTGCAGACGGTTCATAATATCTATTCCATAGAAAGTGCCGTTGAATTAGCCCTAAACCATAAAAAAGCCCGTTCAGGAGAACGAGGCATTCAGGCTTATACGTCTGTAAGTAAAATATTTCTTGAATGGTGTGGAAATAAAAAGATGCTTACCTGGTCGGTTTCCCTGA
>JANWVE010000284.1 GCA_025057675.1 Bacteroidia bacterium | reverse complement strand
TTACAACGCAAAAATGTTTATCCCATACAACGTGTTTGTTGTAAATGCTGATACAAAATTAAGAAAGTGTAGCCAATTTACAACTTTGTATATTTGGCATATGAAGTTAGATAAGTTGTAAATGCTGATACAAAATTAAGAAAGTGTAGCCAATTTACAACTATGTTGATACAGAAATGCTGCATCAGGCGTTGTAAATGCTGATACAAAATTAAGAAAGTGTAGCCAATTTACAACTATAATAACTATCATTTCACCATTGTATTTGTTGTAAATGCTGATACAAAATTAAGAAAGTGTAGCCAATTTACAACGCCATTTGAAACAACATTTACATTAATGAGTTGTAAATGCTGATACAAAATTAAGAAAGTGTAGCCAATTTACAACCTTTTGTTGTAACATATATTTGCAATTCTGTTGTAAATGCTGATACAAAATTAAGAAAGTGTAGCCAATTTACAACTTCGGATTGGCACAAAAGGGTGGGCGTGTTGTTGTAAATGCTGATACAAAATTAAGAAAGTGTAGCCAATTTACAACCGTTAAAAGAATGAGCAGTAAGGGTTTTGGTTGTAAATGCTGATACAAAATTAAGAAAGTGTAGCCAATTTACAACGCAAAGAGGCATCAATCGCCATGCCGTCAGTTGTAAATGCTGATACAAAATTAAGAAAGTGTAGCCAATTTACAACTACGACAACATGAATTAGAAAGGCTTGCAAGTTGTAAATGCTGATACAAAATTAAGAAAGTGTAGCCAATTTACAACTTTGCACATAGAGGACAAAAACCAATTCTTGTTGTAAATGCTGATACAAAATTAAGAAAGTGTAGCCAATTTACAACCTACTCATGCTGGCGGAGCTTATGCTCTAGTTGTAAATGCTGATACAAAATTAAGAAAGTGTAGCCAATTTACAACTATAGTCCAATGAGGATGCGGGTTATTTGGTTGTAAATGCTGATACAAAATTAAGAAAGTGTAGCCAATTTACAACACGCCCAATCCGCATTTGTGTCCCCACACGTTGTAAATGCTGATACAAAATTAAGAAAGTGTAGCCAATTTACAACCAAAGAACGTAAGCCAATCGTTTTCTGGGTTGTTGTAAATGCTGATACAAAATTAAGAAAGTGTAGCCAATTTACAACAAAGCTATGGGAGATAAAAAATATCAAAAGTTGTAAATGCTGATACAAAATTAAGAAAGTGTAGCCAATTTACAACTACTTGACAGCTATTAAAAAATTTTTTATGTTGTAAATGCTGATACAAAATTAAGAAAGTGTAGCCAATTTACAACCATTGCAACTTTATTTAGGCCTGAAAGTA
>JANWVE010000283.1 GCA_025057675.1 Bacteroidia bacterium | reverse complement strand
GCGAAACGCAAGCAAGGACACGCCCAAAAAACACTTAATAACTAATTCATACCTATTCTTTGTAAAAAGAAAATAGAATAAAGATCCACACAAAAACTTAAAACCCTCCTATATTCAAAAAATAGTCTTAAACAAAAAGTAAAGTAGAATTAACCTAACTACTGTAACCTAACTAAACCTGAATACGTAAAAAGAATGTCTTTTTAGATAAATAATTTGTTTGCAAGTACTTTTATGTTGTTTTTTATGAAAAAGACGTGTAAGCATCTGCATTTAGCTATTTAAGTTCTACTTTTGTGATATGAACTTAATTGATGGAAAAGCAACCGCCGCACGAATATTAGAGCAACTTACAGATGAAATCAGTACTCTACCTTACACCCCAGGGCTTTGTGTAATCCTCATAGGTAATAACCCTGCTTCTCAGACATACGTAAATGCTAAAATCAAGGCATGTAACAAAATAGGAATTTACTCGGAATTGATTATATTACCTGAAACAGTTTCAGAAACATATCTATTGAACAAAATAAAAGAGCTTAATCAAGATAAAAATATTCATGGAATTTTAGTACAGCTCCCTTTGCCTAAACACATTTCTGCCAATAAAGTTATAGAAACTATTGATTATCAAAAAGATGTAGACGGTTTTCACCCTATCAACCTCGGCAGATTAGCCAAAGGATTACCTGCCTTAACTCCCTGTACTCCTAAAGGAATTCAAGAATTGCTTAAATCATATAACATAGTTACAGAGGGTAAGCATTGTGTCATCATTGGTAGAAGTAATATTGTAGGCATGCCTATGAGCATTATGATGATGCAAAACATTCCCTTTGCAAATGCAACGGTTACAGTTTGTCATTCTAAAACTCAAAATATTGATACTTATACTCGTCAAGCCGATATTATCATTGCTGCCATAGGTAGCCCTAAAAAAATAACTGGAGACATGCTCAAGGAAGGGTGCGTAGTGATTGATGTAGGTATTAACCGCGTTGAGAGAGGTAATAAATATTATTTAGTCGGTGATGTGGATTTTGAAAGTGCGGCGTTAAAAGCAAGTTATATCACTCCTGTGCCTGGTGGGGTAGGTCCTATGACGATTGCTATGCTTATGAAAAATACTGTAGAAGCCTCTAAGTCCATACAAAGGCATTACTGACCGAGATTAAATAGACTCATTTTTTTATGATTATATCAAATCTAAAAAATAATTTTACTTTTTTGGGCGTGTCCCTTCGCTGACGCTTCGGGTCGGCGTGCTGCGGGCTACGCTATCGCTTCGGTGCTGCGCTTCGCTACGCACTGGGCTAACGCCCACCCTCCGCATGCCTCACGCAGTGGATCTCTGAAACTATCGTTTCTCTGTGTGT
>JANWVE010000282.1 GCA_025057675.1 Bacteroidia bacterium | reverse complement strand
TGTCCTTGTGGGCGTTTCGCTGGCGCTCATGCCCACAAGGTCGGCGTGCTACGGGCTAACGGTGCTACGCCCCACCCCCTGGGCAAGAGATAAGAGAGTAGGCGAGGGGCTTCGCACCGTGCTGACGCACGCCCTTCGCATGCCTCACGCAAGGAATCTCTGAAACCATCGTTTTTCTGTATTTTATGCAAGGTTTTAGCTTGTAAGTACTTGTGCTTTAAGCTCAAACAAGGTAAAGAGATAATTACACAGGTCATCTGCGTGAGGGGCATAGAGCATGCCCGTCAGGGCAGTACGAAGCGCAGCGAAGTACCGAAGCGAAGCGCAGTGCGGAATGCCCCGACCCTTGCGCAGCAAGGGACACGCCCAAAAGAAAAAATAAAAACCCTATCCGCTTTACAGCAGATAGGATTGAAGTTCAAAACCACCAAGATATTAACGAGCTACGTTCAACCTAAAGTGTTGTGTGTGGTTGTTAAATATCGCTACAATCAGGTAATTACCGTTCGCTAAGTCAGCCACAGAGAACTTTTGAACGTATTGCCCCGTGGTAAGATTACCTTCATGAATGTCTTTTAACTTTCTACCTGTCAAATCATAAATAGCAAATTGTACCTTACCTGCCGTGCTAAGCGCATATTGTATCATAACCTCATCAAAAGCAGGATTAGGAGCTATATTTTGAACGGTAAAGCCATCTAAAACAGAGTTAATAGTAATTTCAACAGTATTGCTATACGCTTCTGAACCATCTTTATTGACCTTGCGAACTCTGTAATAGTAATTTCTTGCTCTTAAGCCCTCATCCGTGTATTGGTACTTATCTTGACCACTAACAGGGCTAAACTTGGCAATGCTTTGGTAATTTGTACCATCATTACTACGTTCAAGTTCAAAGTATTTGAATGATAAGTCATTAGGATAGTCCCATGAAAGTACAGCGTTTTGGCCTTGGCTGCTACCCTGTAAAAATAAAGTAGTAGGTAGGCAAGGAAGAATAGTAGTACTAGCCGTAGCTGTACAGCCGTATGCATCTGTAACAGTAATAGTATAGGTAATCGGTGTAGAAGATGGATTAGCAGTGGGGTCTTCACAAGTAGTACAAGATAGTCCTGTACTTGGCGACCAGCTGTAGTTGTAGTACGTACTTGCAGGTGGCGTTGTACAATGACGGAAACGCATATTAGGACGAGAGGTAGAAGTACCATATACAGTGTTATTTGTGCATACCCCTGTGGCATCTTGGTATAGATAGACTGAACAGTTGTATCCCATATTGGTAACATAAACAGGGCTATTAACGGTATAACTAGTGTTATTAAAGCAGGTTTCAATAATTATATTGCTTGTTCCATCCCAATAAAAAGGCGTGCTAAACGTATGTGTATTCCAACCTACAAACGGAGTATGGTTGAAAGGTCC
>JANWVE010000281.1 GCA_025057675.1 Bacteroidia bacterium | reverse complement strand
CGGAGCATGCCGTTAGGCAGTGCGGAGCGTTAGCGTAGCACCGAAGCGATAGCGTAGTGCGTAGTAGCCCGACCCGAAGCGCCAGCGAGGGACACGCCCAAAAAAGTAAAATAAACCATAGTTATTTTTTCGACTTAATATGTGGTATATTATAGGAAGCTAACTTCATTTAACACATTTGCCCCAGCCGAGTACATGGTTATCTGCATCAAATATCCGATAAATGTACGTGCCTTGTGGTAAATGAGTGATATCAAGAGTAATATGCTGTGTCCCATTGATATTTTCTAATAGTACTGCTTTACCTGTAATATCATACAAAGTTAAAATTTGTCCCTTTTGGATATTTACGAGGTCAATCTGTAAATAATTTTGAGCAGGATTAGGGTAAGCTAAAATTTGAGAAATAGGTCTCTCTGTTTTATCAATACCCACAGATATAGTTCTGCTGTAACTACCCCGTTTAGATTTATTAGGATTATCTGTATCCATGACTATCTCACAAACCAAAGCATGGCTAGGATTCTTCTCCATAAAAAGGTAGCTCAAAGTGCTATCTATAATGCTCTGAAAAGGCACATAAGACACTCCAAACTTGACATAAATACTATCTTGTTGAATGCGAGTCTTTTTAATGCGTAATACGTCGGCATAGGTTCCTGTTGGCGTTTTGAGTGAGCCAAAAGCATCACCTATGAATTTAGAAGTTATTCGGGTTACTAGTTTTACATCAAAACCCATGGCGTTAGCAAAAACAGTAGATTTAGCCTGATGTACTCTGTTACTGTTGTAGGTAAAGTTAGTAGGAAAGAGCAGCTCTTTTGGATTAAGAACAATAGCTGTATTTGGTGCGAGGCTAAAGTAAGTGTAAGTACCCTCTATATATAATCCGTCAGTATCGTTGACTAAAAACACATATACACTATCTCTTTTACTATTAAAGCCCATTGTAGAAGCGGGGAAGTTGGTGTGTCCAGGTAGAGTACTTTTATTTACGAATTGCCATACAAGTGTATCTTTTACATTTGGAAAGGCATTAGAGTAATCCCAGTTCTGCAGAGTGGAACCACCTGCGGTAATGACAGGTAAGGAAGTGTTTGTATCTCGCAGCATTTGATAAGTAACCCCTACCGAAGGCATATCCGAGGGCATGATGGTAATTTGACCTAACAGTGGCACAAATAATAAAGTAGCTAGTAATGTCATTAAAGGTTTCATAATAGTAAATTTTGTAAATTTTGAAGCAAAGATAAGTAAATTTTCAGTTTAGTATACTACCTAACTCTCTCAAAAATTATGAAATCCGTTTATATTGCATTAAGTCTATTTTTTAGGCAAAGCCATTTCTGAAAGTTGAGTTTTAATTTTTTTGGGCGTGTCCTTGTGGGCGTTACGCTGCGCGTATGCCCACAAGGTCGGCGTGCTACGGGCTA
>JANWVE010000280.1 GCA_025057675.1 Bacteroidia bacterium | reverse complement strand
CAAGCTAACTACCTATGTCAAGAAAAATTTTTAACTAAAACCATAAAAAACTGTAAATCAAGAAGAAAAAATTAAAAGTTGAGTTTTAGAATCTATGAAATATGAAAATGAAAAACAAGATAAAATGGATGCAGTTAAAACAAGATAAAAAATTTTAACCTTGCAAGTATTTCATAATCATCAAACAAGGTGAAGCAAAGAGATGTATTAAAAGTAAGGTAAAACATCAAAATATAACTTGCGTGAGGGCTATGAAGCATGCCGTAAGGCAGTGCGAAGCACCGAAGCGAACGCGTAGTGCGTAATAGCCCGACCCGAGCGCAGCGAGGGACACGCCCAAAAAGTCTAAAAAGTTTAATCAATAACCGAAACGTAAAAATTGGTAAACGTAAAAATTACTAAATTTGTACTAATGAAGCGAAAATATCTTGTAATTCTAGGGATAGCAATTATTCTCGTTTTAGGTAATTTTACTAAGTGGCTTTTTAGAAACCAAAATAAAACTCATAACTTCTCGGACACAATACAAAAAAACAAGATAAAAAAACATAAAAAATTCAAAACGCAGGATAGCCTCAAAATACAGGCTGATGACACCACAACTAACAAAAAAATAGATAACCCCCACGGACCTACAAACTCCAAAGAAAATATTCGTTTAATGTCCTGGAATATACAAAATTTTGGCAAATCCAAGGATGCAAATGAAATAAAGTACATCACTAAAACGCTCAAAGATATGGATATTGTGGCTATACAAGAAGTGTCCAGTACTTTTGTTGGACCGCAGGCAGTAGCTAAATTAGCTGATGAGCTTAACCGTACAGGTAATAAATGGTTGTATGCAGTAAGCGACCCCACCACAGGTACAGGTACAGAACGATATGCCTATTTATGGAAGCCCAGTCGTGTCAGATTGATTGGCGAACCTTTTTTAGAAAAAAGTCTAGCGGATGAAATAGATAGAGAACCTTATTTAGCACGTTTTGAATGTAAAGGAGAGAGAGTACTTTTGGTAAACTTTCACGCTGTGCCGCAAAGTAAGCATCCTGAGCGAGAAATAGAACTGCTACCTCGTATTCAAAGCAAATACGCTAATGAGAAAATCGTAATGATGGGTGATTTTAATCTCTCTCAAAAAAGTCCTGCTTTTGAAGGGATGAGAAAAAGAGGATTAAAACCTGCTTTAATCAATGTGAAAACGAGTTTAAGGATGCGTTCAAACTCCACTGCTCCAGCAGATTACTTCTCAGAAGAGTACGATAATTTTTATTTTAACCCTACACAAATAGATGCCCGAGCTAGTCAAAGAATAGATTTTGTGCGAGATTTTCGTTCATTAGAGGATGCACGTAAGATATCTGACCATGTACCTATTGTGTTAGAATTTGTACCCCGAACACAGCGGAGAGAGAATTTTCAGAGATAAAAGGGATATAAGATTTTTAACTTTTTGGGCGTGTCCTTGTGGGCGTTACGCTGCGCGTATGCCCACAAGGTCGGCGTGCTACGGGCTAACG
>JANWVE010000027.1 GCA_025057675.1 Bacteroidia bacterium | reverse complement strand
TGGGCAAGGTCGGCGTGCTACGGGCTAACGGTGCTGCGCCCCACCCGCCCACCCCCTGGTTAAAGAGTTTTAGTGTGTGCGAGGGGCTTCGCACCGTGCTGACGCACGCCCTCCGCATGCCTCACGCAAAGACCTTTGCAGGTCGACAGAGTCTATTTATTCAAAGCTTTATCCTGTAAGTAACTGAAAATGAATCTTAAACAAGATAAAAATATCTCTTAATCTTGTAAATATTTGAAAATGAGTGAAAAATAAGGTAAAGATTGTTTATTCAGGGTTAAAGAGTAGTAATAAGTCCATGTATTCAAGGTTTAACCTTGTATATGCTTGAAAATAAAAACAAAACAAGGTAAAGTGAACGCAGTTAAAACAAGATAAAAAACTTTAATCTTGTAAATAGTTGATAGTCAAAACCAAGCAAGGTAAAGCAAGAGTATGCATGAAAACAAGGTAAAACATCCAAACGCTACTGCGTGAGGCATGCGGAGGGTGCATGAGCAGTGCGAAGCGCAGCGTAGCACCGAAGCGATAGCGCAGCCCGCAGCACGCCGACCTTGTGGGCATGAGCACCAGCGAAACGCCCACAAGGACACGCCTAAAGAAATTAAAACTTAATATGTAAGGAAAGAATGGATTTAATACATCAGAAACAGTACTCAGCAGGTCTAGAGTCGTGCGTATATACTTTGTCAATATATGACATGCTTAGCGAGTGCCTTCTTAAATTTGACATAACTTGCACAGATTCTTAAAAAGCCTTGTGTAATTCTGTTCAAAACTAATATCAGAAATAAGAAAAGGTATTTTTATCAGAATAAAATGTATAATGAAACTATTTTTATGCTTTTTTTGTATGAGTATTAAAAATGAAATCATAGTTTTAAATTAAGCTACGACTATTTGATTATCTATCGATTACACTATAAAATTTAATGCATAATTAAAAAAAATTTGTTTCATAAAAACAAAACGTATATTTTTGCAGAAAATCTGCTTTATAGAATATCAATAGAATTAAGCTAAGATTATGAATAACAGCACAAATAGTCCAACCAAAACGTTTATTCGTTTTGTAAAGTACCTGATAAGTACTTTGGAAAAACAAGAGGACCTTTTTGAACAAGAAACAGGGTTCAAATACAACGAAGTAGCTATATTAGAATACCTGCTAAGAGAGGGTGAGCAGCCCATTACCCAGACTGCGTTAAAATTCAACATTATGCCTTCTCAAATGACCTTTGTAGTAGATAGAATGGAAATAGCTTCCTACGTCAGGCGTGTGCGCAAGGTAGATAACCGCCGTACAATATATCTACAAGCTACCGATAAAGCAAAAAATCTTGTTGAAAACTATGAAGAGAGCTATGCCAAAGTGATGGAAACTGTATTAAATAACATCAGCAGTAAAGAAAAGGATATCTTGTTAGAGATCTTAGAAAAGGTGGGGCAGAAAAAATAATCCGCCTGCCTTTTTGTAAATAGAATAACCTTTCTCTTGCCTATTCCTGCTCTATTTTTTCTATTTTAACAAAAACCAGAAGGCTGCCAGCGGATATTGTAGATACTTGCTAGCCTTTGGGCATAGTCTTGTGGTATTTCTCTCCACTCATGCCCGCAAGACCACTATGCCGCAGGCTGCGCTATTGATGCGGAATAGTCCGACCCGAGGCACAGCGAGGGACACACCCAAAAAATAAACCTGTATCTCATCAAATACAACGTAAAACAAAAAAGCAACCCCATGTTGAGGTTGCTTTTTTGTTTTGTATGCTCTGACTTTCTGTAAAAAAGAGGTGCGTCGGATTAGTACATGCCGCCACCCATGCCACCCATACCTCCACCTGCAGGAGTTGAGGGTTCTTCCTTAGGTTCGTCGGTAATGACACACTCTGTGGTGAGCAACAAGGAAGCTACAGAAGCAGCGTTTTCAAGAGCTACGCGAGTAACTTTGGTAGGGTCAATAACGCCAGAACTGAATAAGTTTTCAAAAGTTTCTGTACGGGCATTGTATCCAAAGTCGCCTGAACCCTCTAAAACTTTCTGTACTATTACTGCACCTTCGCCACCTGCGTTAGTCACAATACAACGTAAAGGCTCTTCTAATGCTCTGCGTACGATATCAATACCTGTTTTCTCGTCTGCGTCGTCGTATTTTACATTATTGAGAGCTTCCATAGCACGTACTAATGCGACGCCTCCTCCAGGCACAATACCTTCTTGAACCGCAGCGCGAGTAGCATGTAGTGCGTCATCTACACGGTCTTTTTTCTCTTTCATTTCTACCTCAGTAGGCGCACCAATATACAACACTGCTACCCCACCAGAAAGCTTCGCCAGGCGCTCTTGTAATTTTTCTTTGTCGTAGTCGGAGGTGGTATTTTCAATTTGGGATTTAATTTGAGCTATTCTAGCTTTGATATCAGACTCTTTACCTTTACCTTCAATTAAAGTAGTGTCATCTTTGTCAATAATGATTTTACCTACACGTCCGAGCATGTCCAAAGTGGCGTTTTCTAGTTTAAGACCACGCTCTTCGGATATTACAGTACCACCTGTCAAAATAGCAATATCTTCTAACATTGCTTTACGTCTATCGCCAAAGCCAGGCGCTTTTACGGCTACTACTTTCAAAGCACCTCTGATACGGTTTAAGACTAAGGTAGCTAGTGCTTCTCCCTCAATGTCCTCTGCGATAATTAGCAAAGGCGAACCTGTTTGAACTTGTTTTTCAAGTATAGGGAGTAGTTCTTTCATTGAAGAGATTTTTTTGTCATAGATAAGAACGTGAGCGTTTTCATATTCTACGGTCATTTTCTCGGCATCGGTTACAAAGTAGGGAGATAGGTAACCGCGGTCAAATTGCATACCTTCCACAGTTTTTACATAGGTCTCACGTCCTTTGGCTTCTTCAATAGTAATAACACCATCTTTACCTACTTTACTCATGGCATCGGCAATCATCTCACCGATTTCAGTGTCATTATTTGCGGAGATAGTACCTACTTGTTTGATTTCTGTATTATTAGAAATGGTTTTAGATTGCTTTTTGAGGTGTTCTACTACGGCGGCTACAGCTTTATCGATACCGCGTTTTAAGCCCATAGGATTGGCACCTGAAGCTAAGTTTTTCAAGCCTGCGCTTATTATTGCTTGGGCTAATACAGTAGCGGTAGTGGTTCCATCTCCAGCTATATCAGCTGTTTTGGAAGCAGCTTCTTTGAGTAGTTGAGCGCCCATGTTTTCAATAGGGTCTTTAAGCTCAATTTCTTTGGCAACTGTAACGCCATCTTTGGTAACGGTAGGTGCGCCAAATTTTTTATCTATAACTACGTTACGCCCCTTAGGACCGAGAGTGACTCTTACCGCATTAGCAAGGGCGTCTACACCTCTTTTTAATTTTTCTCTTGCTTCGCTGTTAAAATTGATGATTTTTGCCATATTTTTATTCTTGATTAAAACTAATTGAATTTTAAGTTAGTAGATAGAAATGAGAAACAGAATTGAACGGGGGATTAGTTAAATTACTGCGAAAATGTCGGACTCTCTCATAATAAGATAGTCCTCGCCGTCAATGTTGATTTCAGTACCTGCGTACTTACCGTAAAGAACAGTGTCACCTACTTTTACTGTGATAGCTTCATCTTTTTTACCTGGACCTACGGCTACGATAGTGCCTCTCTGGGGTTTTTCTTTTGCAGTATCAGGGATGATGATGCCTGCTGCGGTTTTCTCTTCTGCGGGAGCGGGTTTTACCACAACTCTATCCGCTAATGGTTTGATGTTGATTGCCATACTTTATTCAATTGAATTTAGTTTTAGCACTGTGACATGCCGAGTGCTAATTCCATTCCAAAATATAGGACGGCTGATTTAATTTTAAGGTTTTTACATTGTATGTTATTGTTTATCAATAAATTGTAATCATGATTTTGCTTTACCTTGTATATGCCATTTTGGACATTTAGACAAAATAATGAAAAAATGGCAGACCTAATGCACTTTAAAATCATGACAGAAATGCATACTATCTGACTTTTGGCAGTATGTCGTTCATTAAAACTTTTGTAGGGCTTATTGTGTATCCTGTTTAAATTTTTGTTTTATTTTGGGCGTGTCCCTCGCTAACGCTCGGGTCGGCGTGCTGCGGGCTACGCTATCGCTGCGGTGCTACGCTAACGCTTCGCACTGCTGACGCACCCTCCGCATGCCTCACGCAAAAGCTGTATTTTAATGTTTTACCTTGTTTTGTGTTTATTTTCAAGCATATACAAGGTTAAACCTTGAACATATCGACTTCCACTCTTTTAACCCTGAATATAAAAGTTTTACTTTATTTTGTATTGATTTTCAATGATTTACAATTTCAAAAATACATTTTAACCTTATTTAGTGTTCATTTTCAGGTACTTACAAGATTAAGTTTTATATAAGTGGGACTAGCTTACTTACCGCTTGCGTGAGGCATGCGGAGGGCAAGCCGTGAGGCTTGGTGCGAAGCCCCTCACCCACGCTCATACTCTTGCCCAAGGGGGTGGGCGGGTGGGGGCGCAGCACCGAAGCGAAGCGCAGCCCGCAGCACGCCGACCCGAGCGCAGCGAGGGACACGCCCAAAAAAACAGAAAATCCTAAAATATCATCAAAAGTAAAATGTAAATAGTATTTATGTCAGAATAGCTTGGGCGGCTTCCTCTCCTGTGTTAATTGCACCCTCCATAAACCCTTGCCAATCCGCTACATGCTCCCCTGCAAAAAGAACATTCCCAAAAGATTTTTTTAATATAGGTCTGATAGAATACCACTGTTCTTTTCCATAAATAGCATAAGCCCCCTGAGTAAACTTATCGCTCCCCCAATAGTAACCTACATATTTTTGAACCTTTTGATTAGCATTAAGCATAGTATTAATGTCATTTTCTAACGAAGTTTTTCGAGCAGACTCGGGGATAGAACTTAATACCATTGCTTTATCACCAGTGCTGTATGAAGTAAGAACTCCTTGTACATAATTTTGTTTTTGGGTAGTATGAAAGAAATAATGCCCTAAAAGGTCGGTTACCATAGCAAAGTTTTCTCTTTGCCAAAAACGCTCTGAATACAAAAGTTGATTTTTATATATGCGCGCGTATTGTAAAGCTTGAATAGCTTTTTGTTTAGCTTCGGGCAGGTGAGGTAGCCATTCTATTCTAGATATGGCATAAGTAGGCAAGGTACAAATGGCTAAATCCGCAGTAAAGCTATTTCCGTTAGCACAAGTAACTTTTATACCAAATTTACCTTGTTCAACTTTGGTAACAATATGCTCTAATTTGATGTTTTCCGTACCTACTTTTTGAACAAAAGCTTCGATAAGTTTGCTATTTCCGCCTACAACTTTAAAGTCCATTTCATTATTTGGACTAGATTCAGCATACTCGCCCAGCGCCATATCTGCGGATACAAAACGAATACTTTCTCCAAAGTCTGTGCTGTCTAAGAGTTCTTTAACAAGCAAATCCTCCTCTTCAATACCATTATTAACTAAGTATCGCCACCAGTCTGTACTATCTAGTTTTTGTTTTTCTTTCTCACTCATCTGACGATAAGCACTTAGTAAGTTCTCATATTTTTTTGTCCAGTTTGCTTGGAATTCAAGTTGTCTTCGGCTGCCATGTATAAAAACCTCTTCCTTAAAACGATGTTCTTGCAGCGATAAACCCAACTCTTTACAGAGAGCTAGTATGCGTTCATGTGATGCACCCACCCATTCTGCGCCCAATTCTACGGTTAAATTATCCTGGATAGAATAGGTAAAAACCCTTCCACCTGCTCGGCTACGCGCTTCTAGTAGGGTTACAGTATAGCCGCTTCGGGTCAGTAAGTACGCTGCGGATAGCCCTGATAAACCTGCTCCTAGTATCAAAACTTTACCTTTTTTGTTTTTGCCAAATATAGTAGTAGGATAGCCGCTTAGTGCTGCACTCGTAAGCAACAAACCTGTGTTTTTTACGAAGTCTCTGCGTTTCATATCAAATTTATTGTGAAAAGATAATCATCTGTATATACATGTTAGTTTCTGTTTTTTTGAGTTCATTGAGATACTCCTGAACACCTGGTTCTTTCTTAAGTTTGGTTAAAGCACTTACTGCGGCAATTTTTGCCCACCAAGTTTTTCTATTTTCAATAACATATTTCAAGGTTTCTATAGCCTTAGTTTTATTGTCTAATTTTGTATTATCTATATAACGCACGTAATGTTCGCTCATTAAATAACAATTTTCATCTCCAGTGTTTACCATTCTTCGCATTTGTAGGTCCATCCAGTCAAAATCAGCAGGATTTTTATTTTCTGCGATTGCATTAGCCACAGCAATAGTAATTTGAGGGCTTTTTTCATTACGGTATTTGTTAGCGATTTCGTATCCTTTTTCTGGGTTTAGGGTAACAATTGCATCTAATGCGCTGCTAAATACATTATAGGAACGGTCATTCAAGCAAGACTCAAAAAATGGCAGCATAGATTTATCTGTATACATAGATAAAACCTCTACAGCTGCATTTCTCACTTTGGCAGATTTATCTTTTTCTGCAATTTCTTTTAATTTAGTTATTACGTTCTCTTTGTTTTTACCTTTATAGACAAAAGTTTTGTTATTTTTCTCATAAGCATATTTTTGTATAGCTTGATAGCGCAGTTCATCAGAAGTTGAGTCAGATAAGGTCATAAAAATCTCGGGTTCAGCGGCTTCGTATTCAGATAAATCTAAATGCTTAAGCGCATTGAGTCTATTTCTAAAAGTGGGGTCATGGCGCAAGATATAACGATAGTCTTCATTCGTATAGTCCTCACGAGCATTCATCAATAAAGTTTTTTCGGGGTCAAAAGTGATGTACTCAGGCTTTATCTCACAAGGGATTTCTACTATTGTATCACGAGTAAAAATGTCTACGGCAATACGATTTTTACGCTTACCCTCTTCAAAATAGAGGTCTACAAAGCTTTTTAAGCGGTAGGCTTTGGGACAAAAACGTTCATTCTGCACTTGGTGTAGGCGCACTACCGCTGCCTTTTTAGCCGCATCGTAGCCGTACTGAATAATAATCTCAGGATGCCCACGCTGTAAAAACCATTGGTCAAAGAACCAATTTAAGTCCTCTCCTGTAACTTCTTCAAAAGCTAAACGCAAATCATGAATCTCCGCGCTTTTGAACTTGTTTTTAGTAAGGTAGATCTGTAGGGATTTGAAAAAAGCTTTATCCCCTACCGTATGCCGCAGCATGTGTAAAACTAAACCACCTTTTTGATAAGAGTGTGCGTCAAACATATCTTCTCTATTTTCATATTGGTATCTTATCAGAGGCTCTCTTTTATTTTGAGCTTCTTGAAGGTACTGTAATAAATCTTCCTCTAAATGTGCATCTGCGGACATTCTACCGTGTTTATACTCCCTCCATAAGTATTCACCGTAGGTAGCGAAGCTTTCATTTAAGGGTAAATTAGACCAACTTTCGCAGGTAACTAAATCTCCAAACCAATGATGGAACAGCTCATGACTAATAATATCAAATGGATGGTCATCTAATAGCGCGCGGTCGTCTTTTTGGACAAACTCACCATGAATAACAGCTCCCACGTTCTCCATAGCCCCCGATACATAATCCCGTACTACAACTTGGTGATATTTATCCCATGGATATTCTACCCCCAGCCTATTAGAAAAGAACTCTATCATTTCAGGGGTATCGCCGAATATAGCTTTTGCATAAGGGTGGTAGTCTTTTTCTAAATAATAATTTACCTCTATATCACGCCATCTATCTTTGGTGATGTAGAACTCCCCTACGGCAATCATGAATAAATAAGGTGCGATAGGTATTTTTTGTTGCCAGTGGTCTGTGCGCCAGTTTCCTTCCTCTTTTTGTTCTACTAATATACCATTAGACAAAGTCGTATATTTTTTATTCACAGTGAGGTAGATATCATGTCCGCTTCTTTGGTTAGGACTATCTATGGTGGGAAACCAGCAAGACGCTGCTTCTGTTTCTCCCTGTGTCCAAAGTTGTGTAGGTTTATTAGGGTCTTTACCTTGCGCATTGATAAAATAAAGTCCTTTATCTGAAGTGATAGCAGCACTACCTTTTACAGGTACGCGATTAGGTTGTGCTATATAGTCTATGATTACTGTTATTTGTTCATCTGCCGTGTAGGTTTTGTCTAAATTAATTTTTACTTTGACGCTATCGTAGGTGTAGGTAACAAGTTTGCCATTTACCTTTATAGTATTTATTTTCATGTATTTAGCATCAAGTATGAGGGTATTTTGGTCGTAGAAGTGGGGTTTAAGTGTAATTGTGGCGATACCAGGCATAGTTTCAGTACTAAAATCAGGCTTGATTTCTAATTTTGTATGAATGAGGTCAAAGTATTTAGTGTTTGTAGGGCGATAGGGTCTTTCTCCCAAGTACCACGCAGGTTCTTGATTGTCTGTCTTCCCTTCATTTTTACCACTTTCTACCTCAACCGTATCTAACGTATCTAAATTGATAACCTCAGTCAAAGGTTTATCTTTCTTTTTGAATAAGCTGCATGCGCTTATAACATTCAAAGCGAAAAAGAATATAACTAAACTAGTGTACTTGAATTTATCAAACATAAGTGGCAAATATAAAAGTATTTATTGCATTGAGAAAATATAGCCTACAAAATTTCATGTACGTTAAAAATATAAAGGGGGGGTGGGTTTAAAGTATGAGTGAATAGCTAAACATTTAAAAGATAATTTCACTTTTGGGCGTGTCCCTCGCTAATGCTCGGGTCGGGCTACTGCGCACTACGCGTTCGCTTCGGTGCTACGCTACCGCTCCGCACTGCCTAATGGCATGCTCCGTATCCCTCACGCAAGCTGCCTTTAGATGTTTTACCTTGTTTTTATACATACTCTTGCTTTACTTTGTTTGATATTGATTATCAAATACTTACAGGGTTAAAATTTTTTACTTTGCTTGAATTATGTTCGTTTTATCTTGTTTTGTGTTCATTTTCAGGTATGTACAAGGTTAAACCTCGAATACATGGATTTTCGATAACCCTTTAATCCTGAATATTGAAGTTTTACCTTGTTTTCAATTGATTTTCAACTATTTACAAGATTAAAATATGTTTTTACCTTATTTAATGCTCATTATCAAGTACTTACAAGGTTGAATTTTGAATAAGTGAGATTAGCACATCTGCTGCTTGCGTGAGGCATGCGGAGGGCAAGCCGTCAGGCTTGGTGCAAAGCCCCTCGCCCACACGCTCACTCTTGCCCAGGGGGTGGGCGGGTGGGGCGCAGCACCGTTAGCCCGTAGCACGCCGACCTTGTGAGCATGAGCGCAGCGAAACGCTCACAAGGACACGCCCAAAAAATTAAACACACCTATACTAATATCTATCCACAATTTACCCAATACACTCTTGCAATCAAAACAGAAATAGATATTTTTGTAATGAGATTATGCTAAATACAAAATACGCATTTTTCTCATTTGTTCTTGCCCTTCTGCTGTATCTAATGCAGTGGAGTTGCAACCCTTTCCAAAAAAATGCAGAACATAAACTAAAAAAAATAAATGTACGTACTTTGTTACCTACCGCTAAACACCTCAAAACAGGTGATTTAATAGTACGGCATGGCAAAGGAATCATCAGCGAGTCTTTTATGTTTATGTCCCAAAAACAAAGAAAATACTCGCATGCAGGCATGATATTATTAGAAGGGGATAGTGTATATGTCATTCATGCATTAGGGGGAGAAACTGCCGCAGATAATGCTGTCAAAAAACACACATTATATGAATTCTGTGACCCTGCTGATAATCATTCTTTTGCCGTGTACAGATATATAGACATGGACAGCACTACATTACAAAATTACGTCAATAACATGATAGACGCATACAGAAAAAGAATACTTTTTGACATGGACTTCCGAATGGATACGGATAGCGTACAGTATTGCTCTGAATTAGTTTGGAAGTCTATCATGCGGGCAGTCAAAAAACCAGATTATCTTGATTATAGTAAAACCCCAGATGGACATATTTATGTAGCCGTAGATAACTTGTACTACAATTCACATACAAAGTTAATTTACCAAGCAGATTATGACTTTTAGAGTATTTTTGCCTATTTTGCAAAAATAATGAAACAATTTTCTATTTTTAGCAAGTATTTCAAGGGCGACCCTTGGCTATGGATAACTACGTTCATGATTAGCTTTATCGGTATATTAGCCGTGTATAGTGCTATTACTCCCTTAGCTACCCAAAAAAAGGTAATCAATGAACTGTTTTTAGGTAAGCATATTCTTATGATTTTGCTCGGCTTTGTCATGATGTTTTTCATGCACAGAGTAGATTATAGGATATTAGGTACATTGAGTATATTTGCAATATGGCTTTGTGTGCCCTTGTTGATTTACACTTTACTGCAAGGGGTAAACATCCATAATGCTAGCCGTTGGTTAAGACTGCCAATCATTAACCTTACTTTTCAGCCGTCAGACTTTGCTAAAATTGCTTTAATCATCTACGTAGCGCGGCAGCTCTCTGTTAAGCAAAAAAACATAAAAGACTTTTATGCCACTTTTTTACCTATTATATTTTGGATAGCCATCATTTGTGGGCTTATTGCACCTATGAACCTCAGTACTGCATCTATGCTTTTTTTAGTTTGTTTTATTTTAATGTTTATTGGCAGAATATCTTTGTTGCATTTGGCGCTCATTGTATGCATTAGCGCAGTAGGTTTAATTGGACTTTTCAAGGTATCTCCAAGAAGCGAAACTTGGCAAAAAAGGATTGAAAGCTATTTATATGAAGACTCTTTCCAAAGCGAGCAAGCAAAAATTGCAGTAGCGACAAGCGGCTTTCTAGGTAAAGGACCAGGTAAAAGTACGCAAAAGTATCTTCTACCACAACCTTATAATGACTTCATATTTGCCATTATCATTGAAGAGTATGGCTTAATAGGCGCGTTACTAGTCCTATTTTTATACTTATTTTTTACTTATCGGGCGATATTGGTTGTCAATAAACTGCGCGATAAAATTTTTGGAACTTTATTAGTCATAGGTCTATCTTTGAATATATGTTTGCAGGCTTTGGTAAACATGGGGGTTGCGGTAAATGTTTTACCTGTTACGGGTTTAGCCTTACCTATGTTAAGCATGGGTGGGACATCTATTTTATTTAATGCTATTGCTATTGGAATTATTATCAGCATAAGTAGGGAAGCTGAGGAGAACAACAATACTACTCTGTCTAATCTGCGTCAGGAGAAACCTTTGGAGGGCTTTAAAAATCTTCCGCATGATTTTTCTCAAGGACATGAAAGAAGGGTGAATAAGCCTCTTTAAGATCTTGGGCGTGTCCTTGTGGGCGTTACGCTGCGCGTATGCCCACAAGGTCGGCGTGCTGCGGGCTGCGCTATCGCTTCGGTGCTGCGCTGCGCTCCGCACTGCTTACGCACCCTCCGCATGCCTCACGCAAGTGGCTATCAAACTAAGCTCACTTATTCAAACCTTAACCTTGTAAGTACCTGAAAATTAACATCAAACAAGATAAAACTCAACCTTAACCTTGTAAATTATTGCAATATGTTTGACGTTTTATCTATTATGAATGATATCTGGGGGTATAATGGTGTGAATATCGGGGAGTAAAAAACAGTTTTCGGGTTGTTGCGAGATATATTTTAATTAAGTATTCGTATTGAAAATGAGCATGATACAAAGTTTTTATATCTGCGATACTTAAATCAAGAGCGTTGCGTTCTTTTCTTTGGTTTTCAAGAAGGATTTTAAGAAGGTCATAAAAAAGCTCACAGATACAAAATTTTTCAGAGGGGTGGGTTTGTAGTTCTTAAAGTCATTAGACTTTATGAACACAAGGTTTAAGGAGATTTTTTGTTAAATGAGCATCCTGATAATCAACATTTTACAAAAAATACCCTGATTTTGTACTTTTACGTCTAACACATTGAAAATCAGTATAAAGTAAATTTGTGTACTCTCTTTAAGAAATTTCTGTTCATAAACTCTAATGAATGATGTAAAAAAATAGCTACTCTTAAATTGACATGAAATTATGATAATAGATTTTCAGGATTGGATTTTAATACTCTTTTGGGTGTGTCCTTCCACAAGCAAGAACACACCCATAACCTACATAATCATGATTTTATTATACTTCAATATCTCCTAAATCGGTTTTTTTACCGTCATATACAAATTCTTTTGCTTCTTCTTTACCTCTTTCTATCACGATTTTGAACTCTCTATTTTTTGGGAATGGAAAAGAAAATTTTCCTTGCATTTCCTTTGTTAGATAGCGCTGTATATGGACTTTCATTTTCTCATCAATAATGTGTATTCTACCTAAGAGTGCAGGTTTTTTATCTTTTTTTCTGATAATTCTGCATACAAAGTTTTCTTGCTGTAATATAGAGTATCTATCACAGTTAAACCACGGACCGCTTTGTTTCAGTTTCAGTTCATAAAATGTAGGTTTGCCCGATTTAAACATTTTTGCTTCATATTCATCAAGTTGTTGTTTATATTTTTCCCAAGCAGCATACAAAGCGGCATTTTTCTTTCTGTAAAAATTACGTTTGTAATCAAGAAATTTTTTGTATGCTTTAAGTGCGGCTAATTTTCTGCGAAGTTTATTAACGTAATTAGCCTCATAAGAAATTCTTCTGCCCTCCGTTCCCACGTATACGTACTGGCTCCCTTCTAATTTGTAGTTTTTTTCTATATCCTTTAGAAACATTTCTGCACGTACGTACTCTGCATGCAGGGCGACTTCATTTTTCTCTAATCCCTCCAGCGGGTCAAGTATTTCATTGGGTGCTGTAGGTTCGTCAAGGTCGTCGGGGTCTTTTTCAGGTCCGTTGGCTAATACCCAGTTCACCCCGTTAGGATTAAGACTATCTTTTATCATTTCTCCATAAAAAAGTTGCATATCTGGCTTTTTTTCTACAGAAGGGATTGCCAAGCCTAAACCCACTTTGGGATTTATTTTAAGTGGTTTTCCATCTTTGCTTGCCTGAATGTAGAAAGTGCCACCTGTTTCTAATATTTTTTCTCCTGCCATAGTAGAAATTCCTACTTTCACAAAATCCTGCATGGTGATTACTTCGCTGACTTCAAGAGATATTTCTCCTGTAACTGTTTTTCCGTTCTCATCAGTAAAACTGCCGGGTTGTACATAAATTACTGTACCCTTTTCTGCGACAAGAAAACTTACTGTATCCACAGAAAGTTTGAATTTTTGCTTAGGTACATCCGCCAAACGGCTTTTATACACAGTCTGCAGGGCTATTTTCTCCTCTTTCAACTGTTCATCTTGATTTTCTGCTGTGCTTCTTTCGCTTTTTTTTGTTTTTTTGCCACAGCCCAACAGTATGGGTAGCAGGCAAACCGCCAATAACATACTTCTTTTTATGATGCCTGATGTTTTCATGTTATTTACAACTTCATGCAAATCTAGGTACGCATATTTGTTTTTTTATCCGTATTGATACGGATACATAAAAATGTGTCTTTTGTGTGAAATTTATTTTAATTATTAAAATTAAATTTTTTAATAATATTAAAAAATAAATATGTAGTTATTCAAAAAACGCTGTGCAGGCACACTCCACATGATTATGTAAAGCAGCAATTAGACTAATCCATCTTGTAAATATCTGAAAATGAATAACAAAAGTAGAATAACAGTATTTCAAGCAAGGTAAAAAATTTATTTACACGAGGTTATCTTCGAGGGTTGGATTTTATTTTTTGGGTGTGTCCTTGTGGGCGTTACGCTGCGCGTATGCCCACAAGGACACGTCCAAAAAATCTCTCATAATTTAACCGAATTTAACTTAAATAATTAAATCTAAAACACAAAAAATACACACAAATTGCAACTATAACAGCATATTTAATATCCCGCTTCGGATAGCATATTTTATCAAACCTACAATCGTATGAGAGTTTGTTTTTTCCATAATATTAATTCTATGAGTATCCACGGTTCTTTTACTGATATGAAGTTTATCAGCAATTTCCTGACTAGAATACTCCTGAACTATCAACTGTAAAATTTCCTTCTCTCGCGGGGTAAGTTCTATTTTCTCTTCATTTGAAAGCATCTTATAATTTTCACGAATCAGACTTGCTATCTCTTTACAATAGTATGTCCCGTTATCTAATATGGTTCGTATAGCTTGTAATAGCTCTTGCTTGCGACAGTTTTTGAGCACATAGCCATCTGCTTCACTTTCCATAATTTGAGTAACTATGCTTCTCTCATTATGCATGGATAATACCAATACTTTTACATTAGGATAGCCCTGCTTAACGTGCTTTGTAAGAGTAATACCGTCCATTTCAGGCATACTAATATCCGTGATAACCATATCCACAGACAAATTTTTGATGAGCGGTAAAGCATTTTTACCATTATTCGCTTCAGCTACTATGGATAGATAAGGCTCTTTGCTCAAAATAAACTCTAAACCGTCTAAAAACATCTGGTGATCGTCAACTAATAGTACTTTCAAAACCGTTTTTTCGAAGTCATTTTGAAGGTTCATAGTATTTTTCAATCAAGGTTAAAAGTTTTTTAGAGAGATGCTTCCTATCATACTGTTTGGCTACTTCAATTGCTTGATGAGCAAATTTAGCACGAAGATTTGAGTCTACAACTATTTTTTTAATGTGGTCATAAAAAACAGTTATTTTATCACAAGGTGCAAATAACCCTGCTTTTTCATGTATAAGACTTGCTTGCCAACCTTCATAATTAGCACATACAGGCAAACCCACTGCAAGATAATCAAAAAACTTGTTAGCGCTATTAGTATTGAGAATAGGATAAGCCTCAAAGGTAATTATACCTATATCAGCTGCATACAAGTAAGGTAAGATCTCTCGCTTAGGTACAGGGGCAAAAAAATAAACATTGTCAAGACCATACTTTTGAGCAAGTGATTTTACCTCATGGATACGATTACCCGAACCTAAAATAACAAACTTAACTTGTTTTAATCCATCTTTCTGCGCTAAATGAGCTATTTCTATGAGATATTTTACCCCATTAGCCCGTCCTACTGTACCTGAATATAAAGCAACAATATCCGTTTGATTAAAACCAAGATTTTGTTTATGTAATTGTTTTTCTTGCAATGAACAAGGTCGAAAAAAGTCTGTATTTGTGCCGTTAGGAATGGTAAAAACTTTGTCTTCTGGTATCCCTTTTTGAATAATCTTTTCTGTCATACCTGTGGAAAGGGTGATAATACCACTAGCGTGTGCATAAATTTTTCTCTCCCATTTCCATAACCATTTTTTAAGAAAACGATTTTTAATAATACCCATTTCAATAGGCACATCTGGCCATAAATCTACTACTTCAAAAAAATAAGGGGTTTTACACTGTTTTAAGAATTGATAAGCTACCCAACCTACACTCAAAGGACTGGAAGAGGCATATACAAAATCAAATGGTTTATTTTGTTTAAGATATTTTAAGCAGCGTGTTGCATATTGTATAAAACTATGAATTCGTTGTGCATAATTCATAGTATGCAGGTACTCAATATCAAGTACCTTGACTTGAATTTTATCAATTTCTAAATGGCATGTTCCATTGATAAAAGTATAATTATCAAAATAATTTTTTGGAAAGTAAGCCTTAGTGGTAATAACGGTTACTATATGCTCTTTTGCCCATTCTTTTGCAAATTCGTATGAGCGATTGTTTCCATTGCCTTCGGGTGGGCAAAAATATTGATGCAAATAAACAATATGCATACTTTTACCACTGGCTACCTAATAAAATTCCTAAAAACAAACCGTGAAAAGCTTGGTATTGTTTAGCATTGTACATCATTGGGATAGGTTTTGTGAACACATCACTTTGCAAACCGAACATGAAGCCTCGTACAAAGTGCCTTCCATCTTCTATATCAGCCTGAATTTGAATTCTAGTCCCTAAACCTGCTTTAAGTTTGCTTTTATTCAGACCTGTAAAATAACCAGAAGAACCATAAATGTTAGTAGTATTATGACGAGCAGGGTTAAAAGGTTCTTGTACAGTGTAGGGTGTTACAGGGTTGCCATTCACTTGGGTTATATAGATATCCAAATAATACGGAGTGAGAATACCTACTGAAGGACCTATGCCAATTCCTGCATGTACATTTACTTGATTGAGAAAAGAAGTAGTTAGCAGTGTCCTTTGAATGCCCACAGTAGTTTGCAAAATGGTAAAATAGTTGAGCTTACCGAGAATAAAAGTATTACTCTCCTCTAAATAGGAGCGATAGCGTAGTTCTTTTGGATGCTTAATAGCATTGAATGAAAAGTTGATAAATCCTGCATATAAATCATATTTTTGAGATTGTTTTTGATACTGCAAATCTATCCCGATAGACCCAACAGAATGAATTTTGGGTACATTAAATACAAAAGCGTGCTGAAATAAAGTTTCTTCTTTCTCTTGTGCTATACTCCCAATAGAAAAAAGAGCCAAAACAATAATGATGTAAACAGTATTTTGCATGTCAATTAGCTTCCTCCTCCCAAGATTTTAGGTTTCTGTACATTTGAAAAATATGCAAATGTAAATGTCTCTCATGTTTATCTAACCAATCGTATAAAGTTAATTTACCGTAGTCTTCGTGAAATACAAAATGGTCCCATACTTCATCAGGAATTATTTTGAGTAATTGTGCATTAGCTGTGCGTAAAAATTTGAACACCATAATACTCATTATAGCGTCTTGTTTCTCATAAAATAGTCTATCTGCCCATTTATCTTGGTCATAACCAATTACTAGTTTTTCGGGTTCGGCGATAATTTTGCGCAGGCGTATATATGCGTGTGCTTCGCTATCTGCGAGATGGGCTAAAATTTGGTTGATGCTCCAACTTTGAGGAGTTGGTCTATAAGCCCACATCTCTTGTGGAAAGTCTTTAAGTGCTTTGTCTAAATCTTTATTACCATTGCAATAAGAGAATATCTTTGCCGTTCTCTCCATATACTAGATTGGTCAACACAAATATAATATTTCTTGTGCTAATTTTAATGGATAATTTGACAAATGAGATTTATTCTTGGGCGTGTCCCTTCGCTGCGCTTCGGGTCGGCGTGCTGCGGGCTACGCTATCGCTTCGGTGCTTCGCACTGCTGACGCACCCTCCGCATGCCTCACGCAAGCTGTATTTAGATGTTTTACCTTGTTTTTAGACACATCCTTGCTTTACCTTGTTTAATCTTGATTGTCAAATACTTACAAAATTAAAATTTTTTACCTTCTTTGGATTGCGTCCATTTTATCTTGTTTTGAGTTCATTTTCAACTATGTACAAGATTGAACTCCGAATACATCAACTTTTCATACCCCTTTAACCTTGAATACGCAAATTTTACCTTGTTTTCAATTGATATTCAGATATGTAGAAGGTAAAAAATTTACTTTTACCTTGTTTAGTATTCATTTTCAGATACTTACAGGGTCAAGGTTTGAGTAAATAGAGTTAGCATACTTGCGGCGTTCTTTGCGTGAGGCATGCGGAGGGCAAGCCGTCAGGCTTGGTGCGAAGCCCCTCGCCCACGCTTTTACTCTTGCCCAGGGGGTGGGGCGCAGCACCGTCAGCCCGTAGCACGCCGACCTTGTGGGCATGAGCGCATGCGAAACGCCCACAAGGACACGCCCAAAAAATTAAAAATTAGCCCTCAATCACCTGGGTATTATCCTACACAAGAAAAAATAAACTGAATATATTACCTGTCTACCTCACCAAGTACAATATCAATAGAACCTATGATAGCAATAAGATCAGCTATCATAGCACCACGAGAAATCTCGGGCACCACAGAAAGATTAACAAAACAAGGGCTTTTTGCTTTGCAACGGAAGGGAACATCCTTTTTACCATCAGCTATAAAATAATAACCTAACTCCCCACGAGGATTCTCTGCACGCACGTAGTATTCACCTGCTTTGGGTACTAATTTCTTAGGAATAGCTTCATGAGGGTCAAAATCAGGAGTACGTTTTAGGTCTTTCATCAAACGTTCAAGACACTGCTCAATAATGCGAACAGACTCGTACATCTCTCGTACCCGTACATAATATCTATCCCAGCAGTCGCCTACCTTACCCATTAAACCTTGTCCCACAGGAATATCAAATTCTAGTTCAGGATATACAGAGTATCCGTCTATACGGCGTAAATCCCATTTTAGCCCTGAACCTCTTAACACAGGACCCGAACAACCATAGTTAATAGCTACATCAAGAGGAAGCACTCCTACATTAGCCGTTCTTTCTACAAATATCTTGTTATAGGAGAGCATGTTGTTAAACTCATCTAATTTGGGTTTGAAATACTCAATAAATTCTTTACATCTCTCCTCAAAACCTACGGGCAAATCATGAAAAAGCCCACCTATCCAAATGTAATTATACAACAATCTCGCACCCGAAGCCCACTCTAATAAGTTGAGAATATGCTCTCTATCCCGCATGAGCCACAAAAACGGTGTAAACGCTCCAATATCAATTCCATATGTACCCAAAGCAATAATATGCGAAGAGATACGATTTAACTCTGCTACTAATACACGAATATATTCTACACGCTTGGGTATCTCATTTTCTATTCCCAACATGCGCTCCACTCCCATCACAAAGCAATGATTATTGTTCATTGATGATAAATAATCCATTCTATCTGTGTAAGGAATTATTTGTGCAAATGTGAGTGCCTCTGCATGTTTTTCAAAACAACGATGTAGATAACCTAAATGTGGAATAACATCTACAACAATCTCACCGTCTGTAATAAGTTCTAAACGAAGTACCCCGTGCGTAGAAGGATGCTGAGGACCCATGTTAAGAATCATCTCATCAGTATTCAAATCCTTTAATTGTGTACGATTGGCAGATGATTTAGCTAAATACTCTTCGTACAATGTTTTTTGCTTTTTTTCTATAATTACAGCCATTGGAATACTTATATATTTACCTTGCGAAAATACACAAAAGTATCTTAATTGTCCAAATTTGCAAACCAAAAATATATTGCATTAATAACTTAATTTTTTGTTTGCAACTTTGAGCAAAATAAAGTGGTTTTATAAGTCATGAAATTTTACTTAACCTTGTTTTTAGCACTTACAGTTAGTATTGGTGTATTATTTATTTCTTTTGCTAAATCTGAACTTCATTTATCACGAAAAAATATGACAAAATCCATTTATGATTACAAGGTCAGAACTATTGACCACAAAGAAGTAAGCCTTTCTCAATACAAAGGCAAGGTGATGCTCATTGTAAATGTAGCTAGTCAATGTGGTTTAACTCCACAATACAAAGACTTACAAGCCTTATATGAAAAATACCATGACAAAGGTTTTGAAATACTTGGCTTTCCAGCTAATAACTTTGGTCAGCAAGAACCAGGTTCAGAAGAAGAAATTAAAGCATTTTGTACAAAAAATTATGGCGTTACCTTTCCAATGTTTGAGAAAGTATCTGTTAAGGGAAAGGATATATGCGAACTATACCAATTCTTGACTAAAAAAGAGCTTAACGGAGTAATGGACGCAGAAGTAAGTTGGAATTTTGAAAAATTCATTATTGATAAAAATGGAAAGTTGGTAGCTAACTTTGAACCTACCACAAAACCTATGAGCGAAAAAATAACACAAAAAATAGAAGAATTGCTTGCAAAATAGGAATTCATTCACTCCTTGTAAAACTGAACTTTATACAGTGATCGTCAAGCCGTCATAAGCCAAAAACACATTTGCAGGCAGCTCTTTTGAAACTACCTCGTAAAGCCCCAGCTGATGACTAATATGCGTCAGATAAGCTTTACGAGGCTTAACTTCTTCTATTACAGACAGTGCTTCGGACAAAGTAAAGTGCGAAATGTGCTTTTCTTTACGCAAGGCATTAATAACCAATATCTCTGACCCTTTGATACGTGCTTTCATCTCATCTCGGATGTAGCTAGCGTCAGTGATGTAAGTAAAGTTACCAATACGATAGCCGAATATAGCCAACTTGTAGTGCATTACTTCAATAGGAACGATTTCAATGCCCTGTACAGTAAAGGGATGAACGTCAATAACGTTTAGATTTAACTGTGGTATGCCAGGGTATTTAGGTTCTTTGAAAATGTAAGAGAATTCTTCCCGTATTTGGGAAGCGGTTTGTATATTGCAGTAAGCGTCAATAGCGCTGTTTTGAAGCGCATTATATGCTCGTATATCATCTAATCCGCTAACATGATCTTTGTGGGCATGAGTAAAAAGTATAGCATCTATGCGGGGGACTTTAGCACGTAACATTTGTTGTCTAAAATCCGAGCTGGTATCAATGATAAAATGTTTTTCTTGGATTTCTATCCACACGGAACACCGCAGCCTTTGGTCATGCGGATTTTGGGATGTACAAACAGCACAGGTACAGCCTATGGTAGGTACTCCCTGGGATGTTCCTGTACCTAAGAACGTAACCTTCATAAATTCACCGTATTACTCTCGGTAGTTTTCTCTACTAAAACGTTTATTTTAATCTGTTCGATAATGCTATTTAGCACTGTTATTTTACCTTCCAAAGAAAAGAATTTGTTAACCACAACAACTTTGTTCTGTTTGACTATACAATATCCTCCGTTAAAGTTACCTTTTTCGTACCGTAGCGTGTAGCCCAAAGATTTTACTTCTGTTTCTAGTTCTTGTAATTGTTTTTTAGTAGCTCGCATACAGCAAAAATACAGACTTTTAGTAGATTATCTAATTCAAATCATACTATTATAGGTTTAGTTCATCTTTTTTTGGGCGTGTCCCTTCGCTGTGCTTCGGGTCGGGCTACTTCGCACTCCGCTATCGCTTTGGTGCTACGCTGCGCTTCGCACTGCCTTACGGCATGCTCCGTATCCCTCACGCAAGCTGCGTTTTGATGTTTTATCTTTTTTATACCTACGTTTGCTTTACCTTGTTTGATACTCGTTATCAAACACTTACAAAGTAAAAATTTTTATCTTGTTTTAAGTGAGCTTGTTTTATATTGATTTTCAATGACTTACAAGGTTAAACCTTGAACACATACACTTTTGATAACCCTTTAACCCTGAATATCGAATTTTTATTTTATTTTGAATAGATTTTCAGGCATTTACAAGATATAAGATACATTTTTATCTTGTTTTCTGCTCATTTTCACGTACTTACAAGGTAAAGTTTTGAATAAATAAACTCTGCTGACTTGCAAAGTCTTTGCGTGAGGCATGCGGAGGGCGTGCGTCAGCACGGTGCGAAGCCCCTCGCCCAGTCTTTTACTCTTGCCCAGGGGGTGGGCGCAGCACCGTTAGCCCGTAGCACGCCGACCCGAGCGCAGCGAGGGACACGCCCAAAAAAATACAAATCTCAACTGTATGTAAAAATTTTCTAAAAATTAAAATGAATAATAGAAGGCGAAAAACCTGCCCCTAAGTTAATAAATACCGCCCTGTTGTTAATTCCTTTAATTTCTAATTCTGAAGTTCTAAATAAGACTTGATTGTGTTGAACAGTAAAAAACAACCTGAAATCATTTAATTCAAAAGCTAAACTGAATAAACCTGCATAAAAACTTTTTAGTTTTTGATTAAGAGCGAAATTTTTATCCAAAGCACGCTGCCCTAAAATCATGTAATTATAGGAAGGAATTATATTCATGCCCGCGTCATTTTCGTAAATAAAGGTAGCTGCTAACCACAAGCCCATTGATATTTTTACATTCTGGTCGTTTTTTTTATTAGTGCTAAATAGCCATTCTTTCGTAGCTCCCAATACAGGATTTAATAAATAAAACCCACTTGATAAAGAATTATTTGCTCTAAATGTACTATCCAAACTATTCCAATATGCACTATCCACTCTAGCAGCATAAGGAGTAGCATTAAATTCAAATAAAAAGCTCCATATACCATATTTACTAGTTTTTGAGATATTTCTTTCTTTTACTTTATTAAAGCGCAGTCCAAGATTGTATATACTACCATTTTCAAATCCAAAAATTTGTTCTGCCACCGCGGGTAGATAATTTTTTATGTTAAAGGCAGTATCTCTAAGCACCAATCTTTTAAGTTGAGCGGGATTATACTTTACTGACGCATAAAGTAAATTTTTGTTTTTAGTTGGTATGGACACTACTGCTCCTCCTGATGCTGCGCTTTTACTCCCACTCTCCTGCCGATAGTATGTTCCATTGCCTAATAAATCTATTCGCATCCCTTCATCTTGTATAGACTTTTTGGTAATGTTGGCAGGTAAAAATAATTGTCCAAATGAAGTAAAAGGATAAAGTATGAAGCTCAACAATAATACGTACCATTTCATATACTCAAAAATAAAAAGAAATTAAACTTTTTGATCTAATAAGTAGTAGAATAATTGACATCTTTAACATATAACCTTTTTTGGGCGTGTCCCTTCGCTGCGCTCGGGTCGGCGTGCTGCGGGCTTCGCTTTCGCTTCGGTGCTACGCACTGCTCACGCACCCTCCGCATGCCTCACGCAAGCTGCTTTTGGATGTTTTACCTCATTTTTATACATACTTTTGTTTTACCTTGTTTG